>CAZBZW010000015.1:0-8500 GCA_964496535.1 uncultured Candidatus Peribacteria bacterium | reverse complement strand
ACCATCAGAATCGTCCATGAATGTTGTGCAAAATCCATGGCTCTAGTCTAGATCCAAAGATCCTGACAAATCCCTGAATTTTTTTAGGTGGTCTATTCGACCGCAGATTTTCGGCGCGTGAGTGCCAATCCTCCCATCATCGAGAGAGCCAAGAACCCCCACATTTCAGGCCCGGCTTCGGGGAGAGTGACGGTGCTGGTCACACCTTTAGATTCATTGCCATTTTCATCGAGAGCAGTGACTTTAAAGGTATAGGTGGCACCTGGAGTCAAACCATCCACAGTGTAAGCCGTGAGGTTTTTAGCCAAAGTGATCGGGTCGGCATAAGCCGTGTCATTCTCACCCTTTTGGTACAAGAAGTATTTAGCCAAATCACCGGCGCTGTCTTGGCTGGCCGTCCAGCTCAACGTGACCGTATTTTCATCCAAAAACTTGCTCAAGAACGCGGTCACATCTTCTGGTGGAACCAAGTCCGCCAAGTCTAAAGTGGGAGCGGTGAACGGAACTTTTCGAGCATCTTCGGCGTCGCTCAGACTGAAGCCTGCATCTGAAGTCAGAGTGTCGTCGGCTGTCAGCACATAATCGGTGCCGGCCGCCAATTTTTCGGTGAGCAAGGTGACTTCACGAGCGTCGTCTTCCGAAATGGTTGCCGCCAAAATTTCAAGTTTGGCACCAGCAGCGTCATCTTCTTCCAACAGAAAAGAGTCGGCTGAAGCCTCACCCACTTCAGAAGTGAAGGTGATCAAAAGTTCGGTTTCAGAAACAACTTCTACCGATTCCATGATGAATTCGTCGTCAGCACTGAGCACTCGATCGCTCGCATCAACATCACTCGAAGTTGGCGTGGTAGCAGAAGCCACAACGGCGGTTCCAGTGAATACGGCGGTATCAGAAGTTCCACTCACAATCGGATTTCCAGCCACATCCTCAACTAAAATTCCAGCGGTCAAAATATAGCGAGTGCCTTCGGTCTGAGCCGCCGTCACCACGAACACGTGGCTGGCATCTTGATTTGAAACATAGGCATCCACCACTGCTAAATTGTCTCCAGTGGCACTTTCAATACTGAATGCACTGCCACCCTCTTTGGGCAAAATCACATCTTCTGAAAATTCCAACTCAATCATGGTGTTGGCGAGGGCATCGACAGATAAAACTTTAGGAGCCGTCACATCGACGGTTTCAGCCTCTGAAGGAGTCGCCTCCGCCTCATTTGAATAGAACGCAGATTCTTGATCTTCGGCATCGTAAGCCGTCACGGCAAAATAATAAGTCACGTCATTCGAAAGGCCCGTATAAACATATTGAGTCACATTTCCGACATCAGTCGACCCATAAGTGTAGAATCCATCCCCTTTCTGTTCGACAGAAGACAAGCCCGCATACACATAATAACCGGTCACACCTTGATCGTCGGTCGCGGCGTCCCAACTGAGGGTCACGGTGCGATCGCTGGGTTCAGCCTTGAGGCCCGTCACGTCTGCAGGGGCAGCAGAAAGCGCAAAAGCCGTCATGGACGAGAACGTCATGACCAGAACGAGCGCTCGACTGAGGTTTTGAATAAGATTGCGGAGAGATGCCATACTGAGAATTTAGAAAGTTTTTAAATCAAATCATTGTATCACAGGTCAGCCTGAAGTTCAAGCAGGTCGGTGGGCAAACCATTCACCGCCTCTTCATATAAAACGTCATTAGTGCTCAACCAAGGTCCTTCAAAATGGCCATTTCGCAATAGCCATGCATCATCGGCAAGATGCACTTTCAATTTCGTACCACTCACATCAAGAATTTTCACGGGGGCAGTGACCAAAAAGTCGGTCTTTCCGGGTTCTAAAAAGTAAGCAGATGTGGAGTTAGAAAACAGTCGTACTCTCAAGAGATCGCCTTCAAAGGCCTCCCCTTCACCCACCAAGACTCGTTCGGAACCGTCGCTGTAAAGTTTCCACTGGCGTGCATTTCCCAGTTTCGCGCTATCCAGCCCTTCAGAATCGACATTCATGCCCAAATACCTCACGGTATAAGGTTGCAAGGCACGCATTTGAAACCGATAAACCGGCGCAAAATCGCCCGTCTCAAGCGCATTCACGCCCGAAAGTTTGCGAGCCGAAAGCTCAGGCCCACCTTGGATTCTCAGCAAATTGGTCTGAAAATCGCCACTTTTAAAGTCGCCCCACAGGTTGCTCACCAAAACGAGCGCAATCAGCACCCCGAGAAGGGTTAAAAAAGTTCGAAAACGGCGTGTCATGGCGTGGGAGTCGAAGGTATATTGCCTGCATGCAAGACCTTTTTCAAGATTTGAACCCGGCTCAGTGTGAGGCGGTGCGCACCACCGACGGTCCCCTTCTGATCATTGCAGGTGCGGGCAGTGGAAAAACCCGCGCCCTGACACATCGAATTGCCTATTTGATTCACGAACGACACGTGCGTCCCGAACAGATTTTGGCCGTCACATTCACCAACAAAGCCGCCGGAGAAATGAAACAGCGTCTTCAAAACATTTTAGGTGATGAACTCGTTGGATTTCCTACGGTCGGCACCTTTCACGCGATTTCCGCTCAAATTTTACGTCGGCACATTCATTTGCTCGGTTATGAAAATCGCTTCACTATTTACGATGCGAATGATCAAGCCGTGCTCATAAAACGCATTTTTGAAGAATTGCACTTGAGCGACAAGCAGCTGAACCCCAAAGCTGTTTTGGGGCAAATTTCCAGCGCCAAAAATGAACTCTTAGGCCCCGATGAACTCCTGCAAAAATCCTATAATTTTTTCACCGAACAGGCCGCACGCGTTTACAGAGTGTATCAAAAGCGGCTCTTTGAAAGTCAGGCGCTCGACTTCGACGATCTTATTTTCAAGACCGTTGAACTCTTTGAGCGTCACCCGGAAATTCTTGCTCACTACCAAGATCGCTTTCTCTACATCTCGGTGGATGAGTACCAAGACACCAATCACGCCCAATACATTTTGGTGCAAAAATTGGCCGTGAAATATCAGAATATTTGTGTGATCGGAGACCCCGACCAAAGCATTTATTCGTGGCGCGGGGCAAACCTGCAAAATATTCTGAATTTTGAAAAAGATTATCCTGCAGCCAAAGTCATCAAGTTGGAGCAAAATTACCGTTCCACCACTCTCATTTTAGAGGCGGCTCAGGCTGTCATTCAAAAAAATCGTCATCGCAAAGAAAAAGAGCTTTTCACTGAACGGGTCGGAGGCGCAAAAATTCAGGTATGGGCCACCAGTGACGAGCGCGACGAAGCCTTTCGTGTGGCCCAACGCATTACCGAAGCGGCTCGCAAACACGAAACCCCTGACTACCGCGATTTCGCGGTGCTCTATCGCACCAACGCTCAATCTCGCGCCCTTGAAGAAGCCTTCATGCGCTATGCTCTTCCTTATAAAATTGTGGGTGGAGTCAAATTTTACCTGCGCAAAGAGATCAAAGACATGATTTCGTACCTTCGTCTCATTCAAAATCCCGATGACAGCGTGAGTCTGCTCCGCATCATCAACACACCCGCTCGAAAAATCGGACCCAAAACCATCGAGGTCCTGCAAAATTATGCAGCGACTCACGGAATTTCGCTGTTCAAAGCCATCGAGCAGGCCGCCCAAATTGATGAGTTGAGCTCCAAAGCCCCCGCCCTTCTCAAATTTGCAAAACTGATCCGTGACTTTCAGAATTTAAATCTTGAAACCAGCGCGGCCGGAGTTCTCAAGCATGTCATCGTCGAATCAGGTTACAAAGATTTTTTGATCGAAGAGTCTGAGGTCGAAGGTCAGGCCCGCCTCGAGAACATTCGAGAATTGGCCACGGTCGCCGATAAATATGAAGCGCTCGAACCTGGTCTTTCACTTGCCACATTTCTCGAAGAAATTGCACTCATTTCTGACCTCGACGGCCTCGAAGACCGCGAGAATGCCGTGACTCTCATGACTCTGCACAGCGCCAAAGGACTCGAATTTCCGGTGGTCTTTATGACCGGTCTTGAAGAAGGCATTTTTCCTCACTCCCGCTCGATCTTTGAACCTGAAGAGTTGGAAGAAGAACGTCGCCTCATGTATGTCGGAATCACTCGTGCGATGGACGAACTCTATCTGCTCTTCGCCAACCAGCGCATGTTGTTCGGAGAGTTCAAGCGCAACGCGCCATCCCAATTCATTGCGGATATTCCGCACGAAATCACAGAAGGCAGTGGCAAGCCGCAACCCGCCCATCCCGCCATGAACCCCGATGAATTCAGTGCTCGCCCAATTCCGATTGAAGATGACAGTGACGAACCTCACTTCGTACCCGATGAAATCCTCGAACTGCACCCGGGCGACCGCGTGCTCCACGAAAAATTCGGCGCAGGCACTCTGCTGAAACTTCAAGGTTCAGTGGCTGAAATTCATTTCGATCGAGTGGGTATCAAAAAACTGTCACTATCAATCGCGCCGTTGAGAAAACTGAATTGATCAATCCATTCTCACCGACCTCAACACGCCCCACATCTTCTCGGAGTTTTCTAAATGCAATTCGCGTTCATCCAAAGAAACACGATAACGTTCGCTAAAGGCGGAAGACGAAATTTCACAAAATCGTGCCGTGCAATTCAACTGCAGGCGTGAGTCTGCCAAGTCATAATTTCGCGCATTCTTGAGGTGTTCTGCATACGGTTGTTTATAAAACCTCAAACTGCCTTCCAGCCCCTCATGGTATGAAACCCAATACGAAGTTTCATCTTCATTGAAGCTCCAAAAATCAGGCACTTCAGCCTGAAATGGCAAGGCGCTCATCTCCAAAACCATGATTTCGTCGCTTGCAGGAAAACTCGGCCCGTCCATCACAGTCGGCCCAATCTGAGGCTTAAAAAATCCGTTCGAAGCCAAAACTCCGCCTGTCACGCAGAGAAATAAAAGAAGAATTAAGGATGTGAATTTAAAGGTGTTCATGAGTTTGAGTTTAAGAATAGGAATGGGTCTCTCCGGGTCGCTGTCGCCGGAGAGAACCCGAATGCAGTATTCCGTCATGCCGGCGGATTTCTGCCGAGGCTCAAAGGAGTCCACTCCCAAGGTTCGCAGAGAAAGTGGCTTGCCCTTTCAAGCCTGACTCGTCAGTGTTTCACTCGACCTTCAAGGATTCCACGGGACTGGTGTTGATGCTGTGAGACGTCTCCGCGATCACCCAGTAGCTGTAGCGAGTGCGATCGCGGAGTTCCTTCCGATAATGTCCCACGTACCGATCGTTGCCTTCGTAGTCCACGTCCATCTCGAACGTGTAGGCCGCGGCATCGTTCGGGTTGAGGATCATCAGCCTCATGTCCGGCCAATCCTCCGATTCGAACATCACCTCGAAGTCCACCATTTCGCCGAAGTCGGCAAAATGAGGATTCTCGATGAAGTCGTCGAAGGCGGGCGGGTCGTTGAAGTAGGATGAGACGTCGATCTCATCCTCATTCGACTCCACGCTGTCGCCGTTCAGGTCCGCCTCGACCCAATACGAGTACTCGATCGAGTCGTGCAGGGTCTTGCGGTAGCTGAAAATCCAGGGGCTCGAGTCGCTCTCCGTCTCCATATCGAAGGCGTAGTTCGTGTCGTCGTTGGAGTTGTAGATCCACAGAGTGACAGTCGGCTCTTCGTCGTTGGCCGTCGTCACCACTGCGTTCCAGATGAACTCGGTGTCACCGACATTCCCCCAACCGGGGCTGATGTCCATGTAAGTGATCTCGAGCTCTTCGCTGAACTCACCGTGGCCATCCTCGTACTCCTCATCGTCGCTGGGAGTGTAGTCGGCCGGTTGGCCCGAGGAGCAGTCCTCGTCGCCTTCGCGGTTGTACCAGCACTTGAGATCCATGTCGTAGCGGCCCGAGAGCGGATACGGATCAACGGCAGAACCGTCTTCGTAGACCGCGATGTGCAGGTGCGTGCCCGGATGTTCCGCGCACGACGTGCCCGACACATAGCCGGTGTTTCCGACCTCGCCGATACGCACGTGGCTGTCGACCGAATCTCCTTCTGAGACCAGAATGCGGCTCATGTGCCCATAGCGGGTCACGTAGCCACGCCCGTGGTCGATCAGCACGGAGTTCCCGTAGCCGTGGTCATGAGATCCAGCCTCCGTCACTTCCATGACGGTGCCGTCTGCCATGGCCAGCACAGGCTTGCCATAGGGCTCACAACCGGGTTGGCTGAAGTCGAGGGCGTAGGAGTCATCGCCGTAGCGAAACCCCCAGTCCGTGTGACTTCCGAAGACATTGTCGTCCCCGTAACCCTGCGTGAGCTGCCAGTACTCGCCGGACTCGAAAGGCAGAGTGAGCGGCGGCATGCCACCGCCGTTCCCATTGCCCTGCGAAGAACCAGAGGAGTTGTTGGAACTTCCCTCGTTCGTCCCAGGCTTCCACGGGTGATAACACCCAGAAGCCACCATCATGAGGATCAACATGATCCTCTGTGCCCATGTCATGGGTCACCTCCTGTGAGAGTTTGAATTTCGAATGAAATTTCAAAGAACAAGTGAGCTCAGCTTCTGCCCAAGACCTGACAAAAACATGAATTTTTTATAAATAAAACCTGACAAAAACCTTTCAGATCATTACAATGCCCAATACATTATTCACATTCATGAATTCACAAAATTTCAACTGGAAGGCGCTCATTGTTTGGCTCGGAATCGGAACTCTCATCGGGTGGCAGCTCAATTCAGTCTTTGAACCCTCGCCCACAAATTACGAAGTTAAGACCGTCGAAAACACAGATCTTAGCCTTTTTTGGGAGGTCTGGGATCTCATGAACCAAGGTTATGTGAGCACTGACGCACTCAATTCTCAAGATCAAGTCTACGGAGCCATTCATGGGCTCGTCGACTCTCTGGGCGACCCCTATTCTTCATTCATGGACCCCGAAGAAGCCGAACAATTTTTCAGCACTCTCGAGGGCGAATTCAGTGGAATCGGAGCTCAGCTAGATCAGCGAGACGGAGCTATTGTGGTCATGTCTCCCATCAAGGGCTCTCCCGCCGAAGCTTCAGGAATTTTGCCCGGCGATGTCATTGTTTTGGTGGATGACGAACCTGTTCAAGATCTCTCCCTCGATGCAGTGATCGACAAAATTCGAGGCAAGGAAGGAACTCAGGTGAAATTAACTTTATTCCGAGAAAAAGAGTCCGAACCCATCGAAAAAACCATCACTCGTGGTGTCATCACCATGCCCAGTGTGGAGTGGTCTTATAAGGAAGAGGGTGGAAAAAACTTCAGCGTGGTTGAAATCACTCAATTTGGAGGAGACACCGTTCAAGAATTTCACGAGGCCGTTCAGGATGCACTCCTGAAAGACGTCGATGGAATGGTGATCGATTTGCGTATGAATGGAGGAGGCTATCTCGATGATTCCGTGGCTGTGGCCAGCGAATTTTTCAAAGATGAAGTGGCCGTGGTGAGTGTGAAATATCGCGACGCAACTAAAAATGAATTGTTGAAAACTCGTGGAGAAGGTCGCCTGCCCGAGCTCCCCGTGGCCGTGCTCATCAACGAAGGTTCTGCCTCGGCGTCCGAAATTCTGGCCGGTGCCTTGCAAGATCACGTTCGCGCCCGCCTCTTTGGTGTGAAAAGTTTCGGAAAAGGCTCTGTTCAAGAACTCAGTCATCTCGATGACGGATCGAGCTTGCGGCTCACTGTGGCCAAATGGTTCACCCCGAACGATCGCACTATCGACCACACCGGAATTGAACCTGATGAGAACATTCCCATGGACTTTGCGCTGATGAATACCGACCAAGACATTCAACTCAAAGCCGCCCTGCAATATCTCTTGGAACAAGCCAAATAAACTTGTTATAGTGGGCGCATTAATCTTAACCCTCCACTTATGGAAGGCTCAAAAACCTCCCGTCCCACGATTGTCACCATCGTGAGCATTCTCACATTACTCGGTGCCATCGCGAATCTCGGAATGGCATTCGGTGGCGCAAGCACTCTCGGATTGCCTGCCTGGATGCGACCTCTCTCCCTCATCATTGCTATCGGTTCTGCCGCAAGCTTCTGGGGACTCTGGAAAATGCGCACATGGGGATTCTACCTCTACACCGTGCTCATTGTAGTCAACCAAGCGGTTGCCATCTCAACCAGCGGATTCAATGTGATCAGCCTTGTGATCTCAGTTGCTTTCGTAGCAGCTCTCTACAAGCACTTACCTGAAATGAAATAAGTCATAGGAATGAAGCTCTCGCCTAGCCGAAACGATGTAAAAGTGCTGAAGAAGGCGCAATGAAGAAAGAATTGGATTGAATCATGCATGAGATCCAATTCGCTTCTGCCTTCAAAGCACTTTTACAGAGAGCTAAAAGGTTTAGGGCAAAAACTCCTCCAAAATCTGGGGGAGTTTTTATTTCCACTCAGGAATAACAAGGTGCTCAAGAAGACGTACTAAAGAAAGAGACAGATCGAATCACGCATGAGATCTGTCTCGCTTCCAGCTACTTTCATATTCTTTAACTATTCCGTCGCTCGTTCCACGTATT
>CAZBZW010000014.1:8925-14564 GCA_964496535.1 uncultured Candidatus Peribacteria bacterium | reverse complement strand
AAATCCAGATTGAAAATGGTTTTTTCAGGTAAATAATAAGCCCCGATCAAGTTTTTTCCGTAGGGCGTATCGACTCCAGTCTTGCCTCCGAGCGAACTGTCCACCATCGAAAGCAGAGTGGTGGGAATTTGCACATAACGAATGCCGCGCATGTAGGTTGCGGCGACAAATCCACCGAGATCGCCGACGACTCCCCCACCCAAACAAATAAGCACGGTTTTGCGATCGACTCCGAGGCGGAACATCTCATCTTCCACCCAATTTTTGGTTTCGCGTGTTTTACTGGCTTCACCTGCTGGAATCATGATCATTTTCACTTTTTTGCCGTCATTTTTGAGACTGGCAAGAATTTTTTCGCCGTAGAGCGCACCCACATTTTCATCGGTGAACAGAATGTAGTTTTGCGCGATCGGCAATTGAGACAGAAAGTCCATTAGAGGCTTTTGTAAATGCGAGCGGTGTCTAAAATCAACTCTTCAGTGGTCTCCCACGAGAGGCACGGGTCGGTGATCGACAAGCCGCCCAGGTCGAGTGTTTCGGGCGTGTGGTCTTCGAGTTTTTGAGCGCCGGCTTTTAAGAAGCTTTCAATCATGAAGCCTTTCACGGTGTCGCGCAATTCGGGATGAATGCGCAAGTTGTGCATGACTTCACGCACGACGTCCATTTGAGTTTCGGGCTTTTTCTGGCCGTTCATGCGGCAATTTTCATGGCTGGCATCGATCAGCAGTGCAGGGTTTTTGACCTTTGATTTCACAAGAAGCTCACGCGACTCGTAAAGTTTATCGAGGTGGAAGTTGGGGCCACTTTCACCCCCTCGCAACACAAGGTGAGCGAATGGATTTCCAGGTGTGGTCACTTGATGGCCATCGAAAACAGCAGTGTGCGGATGGTGGGCGGCAAGCACGCTGGTGAGCCTCACTTGAATTGAGCCTCTGTTCGGATGTTTCATGCCCACGGGTGCTGGAGCGTTCGACGCAAAGATGCGATGTTCCTGATCTTCAGTACTGCGAGCGCCAATCGCCACCCACGAGAGCAATTCCATGAATCCGCGGGCGTTGTGAGTGAACACAGCTTCGTCGGCAATCGGCAGGCCCATTTCGGCGACCTTCACCATGAGTTGACGGGCTCTCAAGGCTCCTTCTCCAATATCAGGAGCGGCGAAGGGATCGGGTTGATTCACAGGGCCAGTCCATCCGACGGTGGTGCGAGGTTTTTGGATGTAAACACGCAAGATCAACTTGAGTGCGTGACTCACTTTTTGTTCAAGAGCTTGCAGTCGTTGAGCGTACTCGAGCACGGCCGGAGTGGGCCAAGCACTGCAAGGACCGACAATGAACAGAAGTCGATCGTCGCGTCCAGAAAGGATTGCTTCAATTTCTTCTCGGTGTTTCAAAACACCCTCTTCGGCTTTGAGCGACAGCGGATGAAGCTCAATCAATTCGTCGGCGCTGGGTAATTTTTTAACATTCATATTCAAGGAGTGGTGAGTAATCTTCTAACGAAAGGGGGTGGCCTGTGTAAAGGCGAATCTGTTCCAGACCTTGCGCGACCAGCATCGTAAGACCGTAATGTCTACGATCGGGCGCGAATTTTTGCAGGAACGGTGTGATTTTGGGTCGATAGAGCAAATCGAAACCGTGGGCGCTTGGCGGCGGGTTCGAAAGCGGGTCAGGATTCGGTGTCGCGTTGATGATGAGTTTCACATCTTCTGGAATTTGCTCAGCGGTGATGATTTGACTGGGGAATTTTTTTTGGAGCTCCTGGGCGCGTTCGAGACTGCGATTCACGATGAAGATTTTTGCGCAGCGTTTTTGTAGAATTTCGGCGACGGCGTGGGCAGCCCCCCCAGCCCCCAGAATCACGGCGGGTTGATTGTTCAGGTCGAGGTCTCCGAGTGCGGCTTCAATTCCGATGGGATCGGTGTTGAAGGCTTCCCACTCGTTGTTTTTTTTGATCAGAGTGTTGGCGATTTTCGGGGGTGCGATTTCGGCTTTGAAGGGCGCGGTGACGGCGAGCATTTCGACCTTGAGCATTTCAAGAAAAGGCCAAAGGTTTTCGAGCTTTTCCGCAGAAAAGGCTAGCATTTGAGCATTGAAGTTCAGGTTTTTGTAGGCCGTGTTGTGCAGGATTGGACTGAGGCTGTGACCGATGGGGTTGCCGATCACGGCGGTGAGTTTCGTGTTTTTATTGAAATCGGGCGTGAATTTGCCGAGCTCCCAGGTGAGCGTGGCTAGGCTTTCATAGATTTTGGCCCGTTCGTGCCAGGCTTGTTCGAAAGCTTCGTGGGTTGGAAAAAGTTTGGAGCCGCTTTCTTGAATGCGTTTCCAGACGACTTCAGGGTCGGCTTTGACGTGAATGAATGTGTGATTTTCCGCGCGTGCGCACGAGGTTCCACCGCCCAAAGCTAAGACCCCTTCGGGTTCAGTTTGCAAAAAATCTTCCAAGACTTGGCTTTCGATTTCTCGAAATTTCTCGGCATCCTCGCCATGCAATTCGCGCGGTGTTTTCCCCGTTTTTTGTGTGACGAGCTCATCGAGATCATAAAAATTTTGCCCCAAACGAGCGGCCAGGCGACGGCCCAGCGTGGTTTTCCCCACATGTTTGAAACCGATTAAAATGATCATTCGAGAGTGATGTTAGCTCCGCACGCCTGCAAATTTTTAAAAAAGTTGGGATACGTTTTAGCTACGGCTTCGGCGGTGTCGATTTCAGTGACTCCCTCGGCCAAGAGTCCGGCGACCGTGAATGCCATCACGGTGCGGTGGTCGTGGTAGCCGTGAATTTTCGCTCCTTTCAGGTTGGTTTGTGCGATTTTCAGGCCATCGGTCAATTCTTCGACTGCGGCCCCCATCGCGCGCAAGCCTTCGGCCATCGAATGAATGCGATCGGTCTCTTTAATGCGGGCCTGGGGCACATTGGCAATCGTGAGGCCGCCTGGAGTTTGCGTGGCGAGCACCGCGACCGCGGGCAAAAGGTCAGGGCAGTCGTTGAGGTCGAGGGTTTGTCCATTAAGATCTTGCTTGAGCCAGTCTGCGAGGATTTTATCAGGTTGAGAGTCGTGTGGATCGAGACCTTCCAGTTGAATAGTCTTGAGAAGCAAAAGACACGAGGCCGCGGACCAATCCCCGGGAATTGTGATTTCATCGAGCAGGTGGGGTGTTTTTTTACCCTGAATTTTAAATGTGTCGTCGGGGTTCCAATTGATTTCAGCCCCCATTTTCGTGAGCCAGTCGAGTGTGAGCTGAACGTAAGGTTTTTCGTTGAGATTGTGCACTTTCAATGTGGAATTCTCAGGAGTCCAAGGCAAAGCAAACAGCAGGGCTGAGGTGTACTGAGAACTGAGCCCCGAGACTTCGACTTCACCCCCTCGCAGGTCGCCGCTCACGGTAAAAATGCCGTTGTCCACTTGAATGTCCATTCCGAGCGAATTGAGGGCATCTACAAGCGATTGACTGGGTCGAGAGCGCATCTGTTCATCGGGAATCACGCGGATCGCGTGCTTAGAACTTCGCAAGCCCAACAAAGGCAATAAAAAGCGTGTAGTGATGCCGGAATTTCCAGTGTGGATTTCGTCCACTTGAACCTGAAATGGCAAGCCCGGGCTGTGGATGGTCTTGTTTTCGATGGTGCATCCGAGCGCTTGAATCACTTGTAAGGCGGCTTGAGTGTCTTCGTTGTTATCTAAATTGTGAATGATCGTGTCGCCTTTTTTGAGAGCCGCGGCAAACAGCGCCCGCACCGAATGCGATTTTGAAGCAGGAACGCGGATCTTTCCTTGTAAACTTGGCGATGTTCGAATGGTTGCAATCATATTGAAAGACCTCGATTGGGGCGAGGTGGGTCATGAGCGTGCACGACTCTTAACCTCGCGGAACGAAGAAGAAAAAGAAGCCGTAAAACGCAGTGGTTTGCATTGACCACAGGTTAAGATCTGGTGTTCGTTTTGTCAACTCACCTCAACCTTCTTCCAATAAGGATACGCTGGAATCTTGGTGTGTTCTCATCCACTCCGCTTGATCGATGAAAACCATTTTTATCTGAAAAAAATACTGTTGATTTAGGGCATTCGCCCCAGTCAATTTTCTGAGCTCCTGCCATTGTTGCTTCGTCTATCACGTCCTGAAGTTTTTGTGCTTCAGTTGACCCATGTAGAACGGCTACATTAATAGTTATTGCCAAACGTTTGATCGCGTCTCGTACACCCTCTATATCTCCATTTGATCTTAAGTCAGACATCAGTCCAAGACGGTCCCGCTGTTTGCTGCCTAAATAACTTTCAAGTTCAGCATCCAAGCCTCTGAATGCACTGATTATATTGCCATTTTTATCCCAAAAAGTAGGCCCTCTTTGGATTCTTTCGTGGTCATTTATTAAGCCAACAACTGCATGATTGTCATGATGCTAGGCTCGTGCTGCACGAGGATGACTGGACCCGTTTGCAAGAGCGAGTACCGCTGGGTAAACTATAAAAGCAATGGGCTTCAAGTCTGCCTCAAATCTTTGAGTGATCCAGTCCAAGCTTGGTCCTGGTGGCCCTGGATGGGGCTGAACGATTAAAGTAGAATCGTTTTCGTAGGTGCAATCAAAATGTGTTTCTTCAAGACCTTCCATCCTAGATTCGTTTTTGGAATTATAATTGTAAAATATATTTTGTCAAACCCTCTCTGGGGTTTTGCGCAGTAAAGATGGGTGCAATAGTTTTTCCCTTGCCTTATCTTGAAAATTCCTTATAATCGGCGCGCATCGTAGACAGCGGGCATGTGTTCGTTCGAACGCTAGAAGTCCTGCCGAGATGGAAAAGATGTTTTGAAGCCTACTAAGGCCCAATTCACATCTCAACCGATGCGGATTGAGGTTTTTAGGTCGACTCACTCCTAATTCAAAACTTTTAAAACTATGGCAGTTACCCGCAAAGAAAAAGAAGCAATTCTTAAAGATCTCGTTGAAAAGTCTCAAAAGGCTCAATCGATCGCTTTTGGTCAATACGCTGGTATGACCGTTTTGCAGCTTTCGAAAATGCGCAGTGAAATGCGCGCCTCAAACGTCGAGTTCAAAGTCGCTAAAAAGACCTTGATCAAACTCGCCGCAAAAGAGATGGGCGTTGAAATTCCCGACGAATCAATCGAAGGAACCGTGGGTGTGGCCATTTCTTACTCCGACCCTGTTTCAGGTGCCAAAATTCTCAAGTCGACCGCCAAAACGGTGGAAGTCTTGAAGCTTTTGGGTGGAGTGATGGATGGACGCGTCTTCTCTCCTGCAGAGATGAAATCCCTCGCAGATCTTCCCAGCCGAGGTCAACTCTTGGCTACATTCATGTCGATGTTGCAATCGCCATTCCGCTCGTTTGCGAGCGCAATTCAAGCTCCTGGATCTTCTTTGGCCCGAGCCCTCACGGCTTACGGCGAGAAGAACGGTGCTTCTGCTTAATATTATTTATAACCCTTTTCGATCATGTCAGACGAAACCAAAATCGAGCTCTCAAAGGAAGAAATGGCTGTCATTTCTGCCCTTGAAAAGCTCAACATCATCTCTATCAACAACGTAGTGAAATACATGGAACAAGAGTACGGAATTTCCGCTGCTCCTGTTGCAGTTGCGGCAGCCGCTGACGCAAGCCATGCCAGCCGGCGGCGGCCAGT
>CAZBZW010000014.1:1244-8915 GCA_964496535.1 uncultured Candidatus Peribacteria bacterium | reverse complement strand
CCGAGGAAGCGGAAGTCGGCGCTCTCACCGGAGTCGCTGGTGCCGCCGCTGAAGAAAAATCCACCTTCACCCTTTCTCTCAAGTCTTCTGGACCTGAGAAAATCGGAGTGATCAAAGTGGTCAAAGAAGCGTTGAACCTCGGTCTCAAAGAGGCTAAGGATCTCGTGGACGCCAACGGTGTGATTCTTGAAAACGCACCTAAGGACCAAGTAGAAGAACTCAAAGCTAAACTCGAAGCCGCTAAGGCTGAAGTAGAAGTTAAGTAGTTCTGCTTTTGTGAAAGGGGGGTGGCTTGCCATCTCCCTTTTTTTGATATCAAAGCTTGGAGGGCTGAACTTTCTGACTTTTTCGAGTGCCATGAATTCGCGAGTTGAAAGAAGGATCTGAGGCCTGCACTCCCCATTGACCTCTCAACTGAAGCGTGGTTTGATTTGGTCTTTTAAAATTGCCCCATGAAACTTGCAAATGCCGCCGCCCTCTTGGCTCTCGAACTTGCCGCCTGTGAACCTCAAATCACTCCTGAAGAACGTGCCGCTCAGGAAGAGCGTAACGCTTTGAATAGTCTTGGCATTCTTCGCGAGAACTGTTCGACAGCCATTGAATCAAATTTGATAACTTCCCTACCTGTTGCAGTGCCTGTTTCGCCTGCACCAATTGGCTGGGGTGCCGATAGTATGAATTACTGCCAGCTCTATCCAGGCTCACTCTGGTCCCACCTTGTGAGTGATTCTCAGTCAAAAGGCCGTGCGGACTGCTGGGTTGGCATGGATCAGGTTTCGTGCAACTCTGGTTTCTCAGAAAAACCTGAGACTTTTTTGGTAGCTGGTCAGCTTATTGCAGATATTCAAGCTGCACGTCAGTAGTCGACTTTTATGAGCGCCTCTCTTTACGGGGGGCGCTTTTTTTGATATAATTACCAGATTTAAAAAACAAAAATACGTATGGCTGACACACCTGCCCCAAATTGGCTGGATGAAAATTCTGGGAATATCGCAGACACTAGCGACAATAACGGAATGGTCTTTCAAAGCGGGCTGGGAACAGAAGCTCCCGCAAGTGCGACCCCAACGACCGCTGAAGTTCATGTGAAGCGGCCTCATTTGGCTCGAATTTTTCTGAATTTGGTGATTTTTCTATGGCTGGTGACGGGTCTGGCTTTCTACAGCCAGAACTCGCGCACGATTTCGATTTTTCCGAACAACCCGGCGCACCGAGCGGCCGCAGCCGAACAGGGGCTCCTGCAGGTTAAAGCTGAAATTGTGGTGCAAAACCATGTGGCGGCGGTGCTCTTGCTCGATGAAATTGCCGGCATGACCGATGCTCTTTCGTACGCCACCGCAGCCAGCGAATCGGCCAGCAATTCTGAAAACAAACGGGCTGAGTTTCAAGCTCAAAGCGACGATTTGCACGCTCAACTGAGCGAACGACTTCGTCAATTGAACAACGCTCTTTCGGTGCCGACCAGCCAAGAAGAGCTTGAGAAAGCCGATTCTATTCTGGGCGAATTCATCGCTCGTCAAGATTCCAACGCTCAATTGGCTGACATTCAAGACTTTGAAAGTGCTCAAGCCTTGCTCAAAAACGAATCCTTCAAAACGGCTATTTTGGCGCTCGATTCTCAAAATTGGGATCTTTCTGAACTTGAAACTTTGATGGCTCAACACGCCGAAATCAGCCGCAGTGTGCAAGCGCTGATCTCGCAAATTCGAGGCGGTCGTCACGACTTTAAAAATGACTGGCTCAAAACGGAACGCCTTGTGAAAAGCGTTGACCCTCTGTTCAACACCGAATTTTCGGGAGCGCTGAGTGTGAATAAATTAACTCTCAATCTACAATCCGTGGTTTTGAGTGGAAACAGCAACACTCCTGACAACAAAAATTTCACCTTGATTTCGAACCTTGTCGATACGCTCGAGAACTCTGACCTGTTCATGAATGTCTTGCAGAGAACCTACAGCAAGAGCAGTGGCACCGAGAGCTCTCAAGGAGCTTTCTCTTTAACCATGACCCTCGAATCTCATGAATAACGACCGACGCACCGCCGGAATCGCGCTCGCACTTCTTCTGATTTTGGTCGGGTTTTCAGCCTGGCAGTTCAGTATTTTTCAGGCCAACAAGGTGACGGCCGAAGCGGCGTATTCGAACACCGAAAACTTCCGTTCCATTCAAGAACAATTGCTTGAAGATCACCAAACTTTGAAAGCGCGGGTGCAAACCACTCGCCGCGAAACTGAACAAAATTTGAGTTTGGTTTTTCCGACCGATGAAAGTTTGACCGGCCTCACTCGAATGCTCGATGACTTCGCATCTCGCAACCATTTCAGTGAAAATCCATTTTTCATTGACTCCATCGACTATGGTGCTTCGACAGCGGTTTTGGATGGTTCGGCGCAAGCCCTTCCCTTCACATTGCATGTGAACACCTCTCGAAAAAACCTCGAACGTTTCTTCGATTTCGTCGATGAATCAGGCACGTTGGCGGGTGGCACTCGACTGCTCAGCATCGAATCTATCGACCTTTCATATCCCAAAGAATTCAACGCCCCGTTTGATGCGACGCTGAACATGAGGGCTTACTTTTCTCGACCTCTCAAAACCCTCTAATGGACTCTCCTAAACTCAAATTACTGCAAGATGCCGTGTTGGGAGGAAACATCCCTCAGCTGGTGATGTTGATGGTGTCGTACGCGCTCGATTTGCGATCGTCCGATATTCACGTGGAACCTTTGAAAAATACGGTTCAAGTGCGCTATCGCGTCGATGGAGTTTTGCGTCGTGTGGTGGAATATCCGCCCAATTTGCACCCGGCCGTCGTGTCGCGCATCAAGATCATGTCGAATTTGAAAATTGACGAACAGCGCATTCCGCAAGACGGGCGCGCCGAAGTGACGACCGCTGAAGGTCGTGACCTCGATTTGCGTGTTTCATCCTTGCCGACTGTGAACGGCGAAAAGATTGTGATGCGTATTCAAGATCAATCGCGCACGATTCCAACTTTAGAAGAACTCGGGCTTTCTGGCTCGGCTCTCAAGATTTATATGGATGCCCTGCATTTGCCCAACGGAGTTATTTTGACTTCAGGACCCACGGGTTCAGGTAAAACCACGACCTTGTATGCCAGTTTGCTTCTGCTGAACACCCCCGATGTGAACATTTTGACTATTGAAGATCCGGTTGAAATTCAGATGGATGGGCTCAACCAATCGCAAGTGCATCCCGACATTGACTACACATTCGCGTATGGACTTCGCTCTGCATTGCGTCAGGACCCCGACATCATCATGGTGGGTGAAATTCGTGACCGAGAAACCGTGGATGTGGCGATTGAACCTTCCCTCACGGGTCATTTGGTGCTCTCGACCATTCATACGAATTCGGCAGTTGAAACTGTGACTCGTATTTTGAACATGGGCGTGCCGAACTTTTTAGTGACCGCAACCGTGAATGCAGTGGTGGCTCAACGTCTGGTTCGAAAGCTCTGCCAAAACTGTAAACAGCCGGCGGCCGTGGACGAAAATACCATGAACACGGTCAAGCACGCTTTATCGATTTTGCCTGCGAGTGAAGGGGTTGACCCTGCTTTGCTTGCCAACCCTGTATTTTACGGACCCAAAGCGGACGGCTGTGAACAATGCGCCGGCATCGGTTACCTGGGCCGAGTCGGACTGTTTGAAGTGATGAAAATGAACAATGCCCTGCGTGAATTGATTTTGAAGAATGGAACCAGTCTGCAAATTCAAGAGGTCGCCCAACAAACTGGTATGGTCACGCTGGAACAATTCGGAGTGATCAAAGCCCTACAAGGCCTCACCTCTCTTGAAGAAGTTTATTCTGTAGCCCGCGCCAACTCATGAGTGATGTGAATACCATGACGCATCTCGACATCGGTCTTTCGAAAGAAGACATGGAACGTATTTCAGCGATTCGAGACATTAAAGAGGGCAAAAAGCGTGGTCTTTTAGACCAGTTCGCGTGGCTCAATGCGCAATTTACCAAACTGAGCCGAGTGACGCTCAAAGATAAAGTGACTTTTTTCGAGCTTTTGTCAGTGATGATCAACGCCGGAGTGCCGCTGATTCGCTCGCTCGAAGTGCTTTCAGACCAAACCCCCAATCTGCGCTTGCAAAGTGTGATTCGTGAAATGTCGGTGCACGTTCAAGCCGGTGTGAAACTTTCTGAAGCCATGGCCGACTACCCTTCGATTTTCAATCAATCGGAATTGGGAATGGTCGCCAGCGGAGAAGTTTCGGGTCGCCTCGATGAAATTTTAAAAGACATCGCACATCAATCTGAAAAAACTCAAACCATTCAGGCAAAGGTGCGAGGAGCGATGATTTACCCGATCTCTATTTTGTTCATCATGGGCATTTGTATCACCTTGATTTTGACCTTGGTAGTGCCCAAACTCACCGGCCTTTTTGCGGAAAGTGGCAAGGAATTGCCCTGGACCACCCGTACTTTGATCAACGGTTCTGCCTTTTTGAGGTCGAACTGGAGCCTCATTGCCTTGGGCCTGCTGGCCTTAATGGGAATTTTTTGGCTGGTTCAACGCAACGTGAACACGCGTCGCACTTTGCACGCTGTCTACTTGCACATTCCGGTGACGGGGCCTTTGTTGAAAAAACTTTATGTTTCGCGCTTTGCACGTGTTTTGGCCAGCTTGCTTGATGCCGGCCTGCCAATTGTAAAAGCGCTTGAAATCAATGCTCAAGCCATGGGCAATGAGATCTATCGTCGCCGTATCGGTTACGCCGCGCAAGACGTGGCGCAAGGTATTCCACTCGGTGAAAACTTGACCGACGACCGCGATCTCTTTCCTCCGATGGTGGCCTCGATGGTCTTGATCGGGGAACAAACTGCGAAGCTGAGCACGGTGCTTAAAAAAATTGCCGAACACTACGAAAGCGAGCTCGATATTTCAGTCAACTCACTCACTAAAATCATGGAACCTTTGATCTTGGTGGTGATGGGAAGCGTGGTGGGATTCACCGTCGCCGCCATCATGCAACCCATTTTGGCTTTGAGTGATATGGCGAGCATGGTTTAAACTTGAGTTTATGAGCGAACATTCAGAGCGACAAGCGGAACTGACGCTGGATGAAGCTGACTCTACTCTTCAAGCTTGGTTTGAGCAGGTTCGTACGGCTCACCCAGGCGCCCAAAAAGCTTATAATGGAAGCCAGCCAACTTTGACTGGTACGGCTGGACGCCTGTTTATTGCAAATTTTAGAGACAAGCCTCCCTATCAAAAGCCCTCAGACGCTTATCAACTTTTGCGTTGCGTGGAAGATCCTAGCGCCTCTATTCTGCTTCCGGAAAATGCCGAGGACGTAAAGATTTTTAACGTTGAGATCAATGTTCCTTTTCGTATGCTGCATGGGCATGATTTGGAGCATTGTCCGATTCAGTTTCGAATGACTCTATTCACGGCGCCTTTTAAATATCCTAGCGGGAAAACTGTCCAAAAAATACATGTTCATGTCGAGGCTTTAAAAACGTCAGAGGAACAAGCTGTGAGATCTGCCATCACCGACTTTCGAAAACGTTTGAATACCGGCGGAGGAGATGCGCTGGACCGTCGTCGTTTAGGCTCATTTGAGGGTGGTGACCGAAAGAGGCGTTGAGATTCGATTTGCGTTCTAATTTTGATCAGGGTAAATTCTTTGCATACTCCTAGCCACTTATCACCATGAACACACGCCGTTCAATTCGTTCTGCCTTCACTTTGGTGGAACTTCTTATCGTTATCACCATTATTGGTATTTTGTCCGTTGCATTGATCCCCAGACTTTTAGGGGCGCCCGCACGTGCACGTGATGTGCAACGTCGAGCCGATCTGCAATCCTTGGCCACTGCATTGGCTTCCTATGCCGATGATGCTGGCGGGGCTTATCCCCATCTTTCTACGCTTTGTCCCAGTACTTTTGTTACGGGTGGGCAATTGGACCCCTACTTGACCAGCGTGCCTCGTGACCCTCTTGATGCTCATGGATGGAGCGGCACCAACGATTGTAACGATGCGGGTGAAGGAGGTTATCTGTACCAATATACCGTCAATGGTACTGGTTTCTTGCTGGTGGCTCAGCTTGAAAATGCGAATGCCACTGGAGATGGAGTTTATAATATTTCAGCTCCTATCAATAATGCTTCTGGTTTGACCACTCAGGCTGCTTTGACCGCTTTGTCCGGATTTTTATGTGAAACTGGAGGTAGTGGAAACCACGATTGTTCCGCAGGGGCTATCTACGTTTTAGCTCGCTAGTTTGAATTGAAATTTCAAGTGAAAACCCGCCTTCGTTGGCGGGTTTTTTTCTGTTAAAATGCGTGCATGTTCTTCGCCACGAACACTACAAAATTTTTGTGCCGCACGGTTTTAGCCGCTTTGCTCCTCACCTTTTGCCCTGTCAGCGTCTTTGCAGAAGCTTTGGCTGAAGTGCGACCAGGAGGTGGCTTGGAGGAAGTGAAGCCCTTGCCTGATGTTAGCGAACGTGTTGGATTGGTCGCAATTTTGGTGGATGAGGAGACTTGGAATGGATCGGCACCCGGTGAAGGCTTTTTAGGAATTGGAGGAGCGGGACTGGCGAGCAAGATCCGTCGTTACAGTGAAGATGTGCAACAAGAAAGCCCCATGACCCGCACCTTGATTGTGCCCGTGGCAACCGATGATGATCCTGTGAAAATTCGCAGCCTTTTGGAGCAGTTGTATTTTGAGGGCGACCCGAATCGTAATGAACTCAGTGAACTGATCGGAGTGGTTTTGGTGGGCTTCGTACCTGTTCCAGTAGTGAATCAAGACGGCCAGCGTGTGCTTTCAATGATGCCTTATACCGATTTTGAGGATCCAGGCTTCGTGGTGGACCCTGCCACTCAAGACTTTGTGCCCAACAGCTATGTGAGCTCGGCGCGACCCGAAGTGTGGCATGGAGTGATTCGGCCTCCGGTGCGAGGTGAGGACGGTCGGGTCTTGCTCTCGCAATATTTCGATAAAAATCATGCGTACCACAACGGCGACAGCGACTTCGCCGATTTTGACCGCGAACTGATTTTGGGCGATTTTTCGACCGAAGAGCACAGTTTGAACGACACCTCGCTGGGGCGTTATGAAGCGTGGACTCACATTTGGGAGGAACTCGCCTATTTTCGCACCACGAACGACTTGGCGGAATCGCTCTACAACGACTTGATGGGTGAGGTGGATCCGCAAGAAGGCTTCTTGGGAGTGGACAACGATGTCGACGGTGCGGTGGATGAAGATGGAGGTGAAGACAACAACAATGACGCGCACCTCGTGCATCCGGCCTTTCTAGACTCTGAAGACCCTGATGCCGCGGCCGATCTTTTGGCCGACAATTTGACTGACGAAGACCCTATCGGGGATGCGAATGGCGATGGTTGCCCGGGCACCTGTGGCTCGCCCAGCATGCGCATGAATGACGATGATCTCGATGGTTACCCCAGCGCGTGGGAGATTTTGTATGGGTATGATCCGTACGACGAAAAAAAACCTTTTCAACAGGCTTCGAAGAAAGCGAATGAGCTCTACGATGCGGGGCTTGACCCCAACGCGGGCGGTGAAGAGGATGATGCCAGTTTGGCCGACCAACAAGCGGCAGAATTTTTGCGGGGCTGGTTGACCGACACGATGTACGGATCTGAGCTGGATGCGTCATG
>CAZBZW010000014.1:0-1234 GCA_964496535.1 uncultured Candidatus Peribacteria bacterium | reverse complement strand
GGATGAAGCAGGAGCGCCTCACCCCGAGTGGGATGATGATGGAGATTTTTTCTGCGATGAAGACGGCTCGATCGAATTGGTGAATGGCTGTGCTTACAACGACGCCGACTGCGACGGGCTGATCGATGAAGATGGAGTGGGGCTGAGCACCGAGGGCGCTTTTGATAACCTGCCCGACATTCAAGTGCACACGGTTCTGGATCAAATGCTCAAAACGTACTCGGAGCTCTTTCAAAAGCCGCAGGGAATTTGGAATCGCATGGCGCGAGGCACGGGCCGTTATTCCGAGACCGATATGAAGAGTTCGGTGGGCTTGATTGAAAGCAAAGATCAGCTCACTCAGAGTTATTTGAAAGAAGTGAATGATGCGATGGAAGAGCGACTCAACTCGATTGTGAATGACCACTTGTCTGAAGAAATTCCGTTGGTCGGTGTGATGCAAATTGAAGGTTCGTACCGTGTGGACGGCGCCGAAGACGACAGCCCGGTCTGCCAAAATGCCAACTGTTTGCAGTTTGTGAATCACAGTTATAACCGTAAGAATGAGCTGATCCCCCGTTCATTTGGAATGTGGGCGACCGGCCCCTTGGGAGCGGGAAACACACCTGCCCTTGAGTTCTATGGCCAACCTTTGTGGGATGTGAATACCCCCGGAGAATGCACCCTTTACGCAGGTTCGTCTGAAGATGGCGGTCAAGTGGTTCAGCTCAACAAGCTTTATGCCGCCACCAGTGATCCTGAGCGCTTGAATTTGACCAAGATTCGCAACTTAGAAAACTGTGCAGTCGACAACATGTCGTATTCGAAAGACATTCCGGGTTTGTGCGCACCCGACATTGCCGAAGATCCCACGCGCGACCCCAACGGAGCCCTCAAAGTTGAGGGCTCCGCGCAAGAATTGGCGGAGCTCGAAACTGGAGCTCCCGCGTGTTTTGAGTTCAGAGAGCTCTCTCAATTTGCGGAATATTACGATGAAAATCACCTTTTCAATAAATGGCTGGCGGGTCAGATTCGCCGCTTTCGAAAATCCACCGACTCCGCTCGAGCGTCGGCCTACGGTGGTTTTTTGAATGAAGTGGAAGAAAAGCGCCTGAGTATTGGTGAAGGGCGTGCCGGCGATGATGTCGCACTGCCTGCCCGACTGTCCTACTCGAACCTCGATTTGTTCACGAGTGACGATGCGCGTCGCTATACCGTGCGAGACCTCTTTTTAGATTTGGGCTACACCGTTGTG
>CAZBZW010000013.1:12783-14887 GCA_964496535.1 uncultured Candidatus Peribacteria bacterium | reverse complement strand
GATTTCCGCTCAAGATGTCGAAGTCGGTGAGGTGATTGCCAAGCTCATGGAACAGGTGGGTCACGAAGGTGTGATCACCGTTGAAGAATCGCAAACGTTCGGAATTTCAGATGAAGTGGTGGAGGGAATGCAGTTCGATAACGGCTATTTGTCTCCTTACATGGTGACTGATCCGGCTCGAATGGAGGCAGTTTATGAGGACATTCGTATTTTGATTACTGATAAGAAAATTTCATCGATCAAAGATATTTTGCCATTGCTTGAAGCCTTGGCTCAGTCAGGCAAAAAAGAATTGATGATCATCTGTGAAGATATGGATGGCGACGCGCTGGCGACTTTGCTCGTCAACAAATTGCGCGGTGTTTTGGGAGTTTTGGCGGTGAAAGCTCCGGCTTTTGGAGATCGCCGAAAAGAAATGCTCAAAGATATCGCAGCCTTGACTGGTGCGACCGTCATCACTGAAGAATTGGGTCTCAAGCTTGAAAATGCGACCTTGAACGACTTGGGAATGGCTCGAAAAGTGGTTTCGACCAAAGATCACACGGTGATTGTGGATGGAAAGGGCGACCCCAAAATGGTGGACACTCGCATCGCTGAAATCAAAGTGGCGCTCGACAACACCAAGTCTGACTTTGACCGCGAAAAATTGGCCGAACGTTTGGCCAAACTTTCAGGTGGAGTGGGAATCATCAAGGTGGGTGCTGCGACCGAGATCGAAATGAAAGAAAAAAAGACTCGTATTGAAGACGCTTTGAATGCAACGAAGGCCGCCGTTCAAGGTGGAATTGTGGCTGGAGGAGGTTCTGCGCTTTTGCACTCTGCGAAAGTTTTGGATGCCCTCAAGGGTGCCAACGAAGATGAAAATGTGGGAATCCGTTTGGTGCGCTCGATTTTGAGCTCTCCTCTCAAGCAAATTGCTGAGAACGCAGGTAAGAGTGGGGAAGTGATTGTGAGTGAAGTTTTGAAGGGCAACGAGTCGTTTGGTTACGATGCCCTCAATGATGAATACGTCGATATGTTCGAGAAGGGAATTGTGGACCCTCGCATTGTGACGCAAAGTGCACTCACCAATGCCGTTTCGGTCGCCGGAATTGTTCTGACCACCGGTGCTGCCGTGACCGAAGTTCCTGAAGAAAAACCTGCCGGAGGCGGCATGGGTGGAGGAATGGGAGGCATGGGGATGGATATGATGTAAAGAATAACCTTTGGTTCACTCGGCACGAAGCGAAAAAGACTGGCTCATGAGCCAGTCTTTTTCTTTCTGATTGTTAGTGCCTCGTTCATTAAAGGCTCTTCTTTGGGATGTCTGACTTTTAGTGTTTCGATCTCAAGTAAAATTCCTTTGAGTTTTTCGGCGACCTTCTTAGGAGTAGTCTTTGACCATGAAAGATTTCCAAGTTTCCTGCATCATCCCAGCTTACAATGAAGGCCCCCGAATTTTGGGCGTGCTTGAAGCAGTGCGAAATCATCCGCTTGTGGCTGAAGTGATTGTGGTGGATGACGGCTCGACCGATGGCACGCGAGAACTTTTGAAAGCGCATGAAGGCATTCACCTGATCGCATTGCCTAAAAATCACGGCAAAACTTTTGCAGTGATGACGGGCTTGAAGCAGGCTCGCCACGATCATGTGCTTTTGCTCGATGCCGATTTGCAGGGTTTGACGGCGGAGGCGATCACTGAGTTGATTGAACCTGTTATAAAGGGCGAGGCGGATATGACGCTCAGCCTCCGTAAAAACAGCCTTTCGGTTTTTCGCTATTTGAATCTCGATTTTATTTCAGGGGAGCGGGTTTTTCACAGACGAGTTCTGGGTGTTCTTAATGCGCTGAGCAAGCTCACGGGTTTTGGGCTTGAAGTTTTTCTGAATCAAAAGGCCATTGAGCAAAATTTGCGCATGAAAAGCGTGGACTTCAAAGACGTGATCACTCCTCGAAAGTTTGTGAAATTTGGTTGGCTGAAGGGTGTTTGGGGTGACTTCACGATGATTATCGAACTTCTTTTTTCGACGCGGTTTTACGGACTTTTCGTACAGTTTTACCAGATGAAGCGTCTTTGTTCACCGAGAGCTCTAAAAACCGTGCAGCCGACGTCGTCGAGGAATAT
>CAZBZW010000013.1:4350-12773 GCA_964496535.1 uncultured Candidatus Peribacteria bacterium | reverse complement strand
GCTTCAGGCAGGCGAGGGCGTTTTTTTGCAAGTCGGGGCCCATAAAACCATCTTTCCCTTGAGTGAGAATGTCTTTGGGACCGGTGACGTTGTAGCCTGCCACGGGCAATTCGCAGGCCAAGGCTTCGACAATGGTGAGGCCAAACGTGTCGGTTTCAGAAGGGAAGACGTATGCGTCCGAAATTGAGAGAAGATCCACCAGTTTTTGCCCCCTTTTGATGCCTGTGAATAAGGCCCGATCGCCATATTTTTTCTCTAGTTTTTTTCGAGAAGAGCCGTCACCGACCACAAGTTTTGAACCAGGCAAATCAAGCTCCAAAAATCGGTCCACGTTTTTTTCAGGGGCGAGGCGGCCAAAAAATATGAAAATCGGCTTCTTGAGAGCCTTTGGAATCTTTGCATCCGGATTCTTCTTGAAGAATTTTGTGTCGATACCGTGAGGCACCACTTCTAATTTCCTAAAACCTTCTGTTTGCAGTTCTTTTTGCAATGAGGGCGTGGGAACCATCACGCATTGGCTTTGACCGTGAAACCACTTCAGGTAGCGATAGGTCATCTGTCGCATGCTTTTGATGCGCATCTCGATGTATTCAGGCAAGCGGCTGTGATAAAAAGTTGTGAAATTCCAATTATTTTTTTGGCAGACTTTCAGCGCGGTCAAACCCAGTGGGCCTTCGGTTATTGCCGCCGAAAAAAGAGAGCTTGATTTCGGGGTCGGTGATCAACGGAATGGTGAATGAGAAAAGGCCGGGATGAATCAACTCCGTTTCATGCCCCTTGGCTTCGAGCGACTTCTTCATATTCATCAGCCAGACGGTCACCCCACTGACCATTTGATTCAACGAGGCATCACTTATAAATACAATTTTCATGAGATTGAAGATTTTCGTCGATAAAGCAGGGTGGCGATCAGCACCGCGACTCCAATTCCGATTGAAATCACGCCGACCTGATGGATGGTCTGATCAATTTGATTGTAGGCTGATCCGAAGAAATAGCCGATCAAAAAGAGGCCTAAAATTTTGATGGCACTTCCGACCAAATTGATGGCAATGAACCGAAAATAAGGCATGCGAGTGACTCCTGCGGCGGCTAAAATTGCGACGCCAAATGCTTGAGTTTTACCGAACCAGAGCCAGTGGTCTCCGTGGGTTTTGAAATGAGCTTCAAAGTCGAGCAGTCGTTTTTCGTCCACACCAAACCAATGGCCGTAGCGTTTGAAAAATGGATTTCCGCCCCAACGCCCCAAAACGTAATAGAGGGTGTCGCCCACAATGTCGCCCAACAGGAGCAGACCGTAGACCCAAAATGGGTTGAGTACTCCGGTTGAAGAGAGAAAACCACTCAAGACTGCGATGATGGGGCCTTCGACAATCGCCACTGGAAAAATCACTTCGTATTTATAAGTGATGAGCAGGGCTAAAACTGAGTCGGGCGTGAGCATACTTCTTTATTTTACTTCAGCGACTGTATCTAGGCTACTTTTGCCAAAACGTTCACTGAGGGGCCTTCATCATACTCCCATTGAGATTTTGGCATGCCGCCCTTTTCTTGGACTTTTTGATATTCCACAAAACGACGCCCCATGTAGTCAAGAATCATGCCGAGAATTCCATAAGGTACGTAGACGCGCATGCTGGTGAGTTTGCGCACGACTTTTTGCAGAGAATTGTACATTCCAAAAAGCATTTGAATTTGGCGTTCGGTGATGTTTTCTCCGTTGTTGAGCCAGGTTTGAATGATGTGGGCCATGGTATCGGGGTTCATGGTGCCGTAGCGCACGTTCAAGCATTCCGTGTTTTCTTCGAACAACTTCATGATTTCAATATATTGCACTTGAGCGGTTTCTACATCTTTCACCAGGGGAGTGTTCTCATTGGGTTTCCATTGGTCGTCACCTTCTAAAGTGAGCGCCGCGCGCGCTTTGCCGTGCCAGGTTGTCGTTTGACCTCTGAAATGTCCGTGAACACCGAGTTGAGTGTGATCGGCTTCTGCTTTCAAATTGGCCCCTTTCACCAACCGTAAATTCACTCGTTTTCCTGTTCTTTGTTTGAAATCTTGAGCCCACTTCGCCATTTCTACTGCATCTTGCGGGCTGTCTTTGAGATAAGCCTGAAAAACCATCCCCAGATGATCTGCGTACTTGCCATTCTCTTCCTCATTCAACTCCTTGAAAATTTCAAAAGTCACATCTTTGTGAACGAAATACTCCATGTCGATGTTCACATAAACACCGTTTTGTACCGCTACATCTAAAATCTCACGCATTTTTTCTTTCACCCCTTCTTTATTGGGTTTGGGTGGATTTTTTTTGTCCCAAGTCTTTGGATCTTGGGTGTAGAGACCCAGCGAAGAGAGCTTGAGCGACATGAATTTCATTTGTGTTTTCTCTCTTTTTTCTTCTTTTGCCCCCAAAGTTTGGGCGCATTCTATGAATTTTTCTTTATTTTTATTGGCGGTTTCTTCATCGTAAGTGGACTCGACTTCATAGGCCACAGTGAGAGAAGCCCCTTCGTCTAAACATTCTTGAATGTGTGGATTTGCGAATACTTCATTGAGATCATTTCCGCCGATGAGAGAAGCGCTCAAGCTTCGGATCATTTTCCCGAGAATCGGTAAATCCAAAACAGCAGTTCGATCTGTTGGAGGGTTTACAGTTTCTCCATGAATTCTTTTGAAAATTGATTCTGTCCCTTTCATCAATTCTTGCCAGGCCACTTCCATCAGGGTCATGAGTTCATTTTGATGAACCCCATGCACTTCTGCAGCTTGACTCAGCTCACGCCATTCTCTTTGAGCCTCTTCTGTTTCGGGTCGAAGTCCTTTCCACCTGGAAAGTCCTCCCATCACTCTTCGAGTCACGCCTTCTTTGCGATAGCGCCATGGCTCCTCATTTTCGATGCCGACAATTTGTCTTTGGATGGAGCAATTGATTTCATTCACCATTCGATTGGTCATCCTTTGTTCCAACCACGAGCGAGGCCGACCATCATTTCGATCTTGAATGGAAATGTTCTGTCGTAAAATTTTTTCGATGCCGTTTATTACTAGACATCGAAATTCATCCGTCTCGTTCAGCTGACCGTCTGCCTCTCTAAATCCATTTTCTGTCGTGGCAATTTCGGTCCATCTGTTTTGAATTGCATCAAGTGACAATTCTCCGCTCAAGGTCAGTTTTTTCACTGCATTTTGTGCAAGCTGAACTGCCCTCAATTCACGGCCAGCCACTTTTGCCTGACCTAAGTTTTCATAGTTCACACCTTCGCCTCCTTTACGATCACCCCAACGTTTGACGCCTTGAGCCATTGGCTTTTTTAAAGTTGCTTATTTAAACAATTTCTTTTTCTTTTGGCAAGTTGGCTCGCCTCTTCTTGAGCTTTGGTCGTTTTTCTGCTATAATCAACGGATCAAAATGAATACTCAAACAAAAGTCCAGCAACAAGCCCGTAGCAGTGGAGCTGTGAAGCGCCTGCTCGGTCATTTGAGTTCGGATCAATTATCAGAGCTGATCAACCTGATGAACACTCAAGAATTGGAGGATTTTTTAATGATTTTGGAAGAAGAAAGTTCTCTGAAAGCGGGGATTCGCAGTCGTTACGCTCGCAGACACCAAGAAATTGATAATCAAACTCATGCATAATTTAGAACAACCCCAGTTCGACCGAGATGCTTCGTTTGTGCCAGAAGGGCCTAAACAGTTTTCTGAAGCCGAGCGAATTCAGAGAAAAACCAATTTGGACTTGAAACAGTTTGCAGAAGAAGCTGCGGCTGAAGAAGTTTCAGCTAAATTGTTGAGTGAGCTCTTGAATGGCCGACCTGAACTGCAAGCCTTCCTCAAAAATAACAAAGAATAATGGATCTTCATCTGCAACTTCAAAGTGTCGCGCAGAATCATTACCCTGATTTTCATTTGAAGGTGGGGCGCAAGCCGACCGTGAGAATTTTGTCGGGTGAATTGCAAGAAGTGCAAGACAGCGAATTGGTTACAGCCGATACTATTTTGGCCGTCGTCAAAGAGGTTTTGCCGGCTGACAAATGGGCACAATTTCAAAAAGGGGAGGAAGTCGATGCCGCCTATACTGTTATGGGTGTGGGGCGTTTTCGTCTGAACGCCTTTATGGAACTCGATGGGCCTTCCTTGGCGTTTCGAAGCATTCCTAAAGACATTCCGACTCTGACTCAATTGCAACTGCCGCCGATTGTGCGCAGTTTCACCGAAAAACACAGCGGTCTCATCTTGGTGACCGGTCCGACCGGAAGTGGAAAATCCACCACGATGGCCGCGATGGTCCATGAGATCAATCAGGCTCGCAAGAGTCATATCATTACCATTGAAGACCCGATTGAATTTGTGCACACTCCTTTGCAGAGCATGATCACTCAGCGTGAAGTGGGCGTTCACACGCCGAGTTTTCCGAGTGCAATTCGTTCGGCCCTCCGTCAAGATCCTGATGTGATTTTGGTGGGTGAAATGCGCGATCTTGAGACGATTTCTTCGGCGATCACCTTAGCTGAAACGGGACATTTGGTGATGGCAACTTTGCACACGCAAGATGCCGCTCAGGCCATTGATCGTATGATCGACGTATTTCCGTCTCATCAACAGATGCAGGTGCGCACGCAACTTTCAGCCGCTCTTATCGGAATCATCGCTCAACGTCTCATTCCGAATCGTTCCCTGAACGGACGCGCCTTGGCGCTTGAAGTTTTGGTGCGCAACGATGCGATCACGAACTGTATTAAAGAAGGCAACACGCACCAAATTTACTCGATGATGCAGGTGGGTAAGGCCGATGGCATGCTGACTTTAGATGCCTCGTTAGCGTCCTTGTTTAGCCAGGGTCTCATCTCGGAAGAAACCATTCAGATTTGGGCAAAAGATCCGAACATGGTGAAGAATTTGATTGGAGGATAAGAGCTTCTTTGTTAGAATCTCCGCAACCTCCTATTTATGGACGATATCTACCTTCCCGAAGAAGACGACGACCTGGACTCTGTGCCTTTTGAAAAGGTGGCGATGAGCCCTTCGCAGGCTGTTCACGCTCCGGTGGCCACGCATCCTTCGGGAACCAGCCCTCAAGATCATGTGCGTATCACGTTTGATCGTTTTGTGACCTTGGTTGCGAATCATGCTTTTCTAGATGTGGTCGAACGCAATAAAGATGAAGAAGTGATTTTGAGTACGAATCTGTTGACCGACTTGGCCAATTCGCGTCGTTTTGCACCCAATCCCAAGCCTTATTTGATGGTGGCAGCAGGTGTCTTTGCCGGAATTTTTCTGGGTTACCTCTTTTTTCAATGAAACGAATTCTTTTAAAGGTTTCGGGTGAGATGTTGGGTTCCGACGGCCATGTGGCCGATTTGGCCGCTCTTCAAGAATTGACACGCGGAGTGAAATTGTTGAGAGACAATAATTTTGAAGTGGCGATGGTGGTGGGTGGCGGCAATATTTGGCGCTACCGAGATTTCACTGACCTCAATTTGCCTCAGGCGGGTTCCGATGCGTTGGGCATGCTGGCGACTCAAATGAACGCGCGACTCTTGCGTGATTTTTTTATCAAATCAGGTTTGCAGGCCGAGGCCTTTGCGATTCATGCCGACCCTTACTTCATGGACACTTACAGTCCTTGGCGCGCCGAACAATCCTTGAAGTCGGGCTCCGTAGTTGTTTTGGGGGGTGGAAGCGGAAATCCTTTTTTCACCACCGATACCACATCGGTTTTACGAGCTCTCGAGCTCTCGTGTGATGCTTTTTTGAAAGCCACGAAGGTGGATGGAGTCTATTCAGAAGATCCCATGAAGAATCCGGCAGCTGAACGATTTGAGCAAATTTCTTATTCACAAGTCCTTGAGAAAAAACTGGGCGTGATGGATTTGACGGCGGTGACTTTGGCAGCGGAACACGCACTTTCGATCCGCGTCTTTTTGTGGGATACTGCCGAAGATCTTCTGTCTGCGGCCTTGGGCCAAAAAGGCAGTCTCATTTCTTAACAGCTTCTATGAACGACATCGACTTTTCTAAAGTGATTCAGCATCTCAAAGATGAATTTGCCCAACTGCAAACTGGACGTGCCTCGAGCACGTTGGTGGAAGGGCTGATGGTTTTGGCGTATGGCTCGAATCAGCCGTTGAAAAATTTAGCGAGCGTGAGCGTGCCCGATGCGCGCAGTATTCAAATTCAACCCTGGGACCGTGCACTTTTGGGCGCGATTGAAAAGGCCATTCGTGATTCTGATCTCAACCTGAACCCTGTGAACAATGGCGTCTGTGTGATTTTAAATATTCCCACTTTGACCGAAGAGCGACGACGCGACTTGCTGAAGGTGATGGGACGCATGGCCGAAGAAGCTCGCATTGCGGTTCGCAATGTGCGGCACGATGCTATGGCCGTCTACAAGCGCAGTGAGGCTGAAGGTGAAATGACCGAAGATGATCGTAAGGCCGCTGAAAAACGTTTGCAGGATGCCGTCGATTCAGCCAACGAAGCCATCATGAAGCTCAGTCAAGAGAAGGAACAACAAATCATGACCGTATAATTTATGACCATATTGGGTGTTCTGCTGGCGCTGATCGTACTTTCGATTTTGGTTATTTTGCACGAATTGGGTCATTTTGTGGCCGCTCGACTTTCCGGCGTGACCGTCGATGAATTTGGTTTGGGATTGCCCCCGAAAATTTGGGGTAAAAAAGTGGGCAAAACACTTGTATCTATCAATCTGCTTCCATTTGGCGGCTTTGTGAGACCCGACGAAAAAAGTTTGGATTCCAAGCCCTTGGGTGCGCAGGCTTTCATCACGATTGCCGGAGTTTTAGTGAACTTTTTTGTTGCCTACCTGCTACTGACCTTTGGTTTTTTTGTCGGAATGGAGCCACTCATTGCGAGCCAAGATGATTTTTTGCAGGCTTTAAATAAGGGCCAAATTCAGTTGGAATTGCAGGCTGACGCTCAGGATGATTCCGTGTGGCTGAGTCATCCGGTAGTGAACCCTACCTTGGCGCGCAGTTTGGGGTTGAACGAAGGAGACGTTTTGATTTCGATCAATGATGAGATCGTGCTTTCGCCCGAGCAGTGGCAAGATTTTGACAATCAACACTGGAGCTCGATAGCAGTGACTCGTCCTGGTGAGGAGACTGCTGCGATTGATTTTGATGAGCCAATTTCTTTTGAGCCATGGCACGAAGAGGGCGTGTGGGTGAGTTTTTTCGACACCGATTCCACGGCTGAGGCGGCCGGTCTTCAGGTTGGTGATCATGTGCTGAATGTGGATGGGCGGGAAGTGAATACCCCTGAAGATGTGATCGCTTTCACTCAGACGGTGAGCGTCGCAGTTCAATATGAAGTTGAGCGAGATGGTCAAACTTTAGAATTCCAAGTTCCATTGCGAGAGGATGGACGAGTGGGTGTGGGTCTGTCTCAAGGTCTTGTTTCGGGTGATTATGAACTTTACTTCCAAAATTTCCCTTATAAATACCTGGGAATGGATCGCATTTCTTATGGTTTGCACGCACCGGTGGTGGCTATTGAAGAGATGGGCCGACTTTCGAAATTGACCGTTGCGAGCTTTGCCGGTCTTCTCAAAAATTTCTTCAGTGCTCAGGCAGTTCCTGAAGGGGTGAGCGGTCCGGTGGGTATTTTGGAAGCAGCGTCAACTTCAGCTCAAGAAGGTTGGACTTCAATTTTGCGATTGGCCGCCCTGCTCTCCCTCAGTTTGGGCGTGATCAATTTACTGCCGATTCCGGCCCTAGACGGTGGCCGCCTGTTCTTTATCGGCTTGCGTGCCTTGTTCGGTAAAAGAGGCGGTTCAAAGTTTGAAACTTTGGCTCATGCAGCCGGCTTTTTTCTCCTGATTTTGATCATCATTTACCTCACCGTGAATGATGTTTCGAATTTGTTTTAACTAAAGTCAAAACGTTTTCCGAAACGCTCCTTGTCTCTAGAAAATAGCTCTTCTAGAATGGCAGGCCCAAAACGACCTTTTTTATGCAAGACGCCGCCGTTTCGAATGAACTCTGGATCCGAATTCTGGAACAGGTGGAGCCCTTGGTGAAGCGGCCTCATTTTTTGACGTGGTTTCAAAATACGACTTTGTTGATGTACGAAGACGGGGTTTTGAAGGTGGGTGTCCCAAATCTATTTGCAAAAGACTGGTTGGAGCAAAAGCTCAACGGTGAATTATTTTCGGCCATTCAAATGGTGGAGCCTCGAGTGCAACGTTTGGATGTGGAGGTGGATCCTCAATTGTCCCTGCCGGAAGATGTGCGACGCGTGGATGTGAACAAGCTCTTTGCTTCCGATAAAAAAGCACGCAAGTTGCCGGGTCGCCAAGAAGTGAAATTGGTGGAGGGTGTTTCGAGCAAGTGTCTGAACCCAAAACATCGGCTCGATAAATTCATCATTGGCCCTTCGAATCGTTTGGCGCATG
>CAZBZW010000013.1:697-4340 GCA_964496535.1 uncultured Candidatus Peribacteria bacterium | reverse complement strand
TGGCTGTTTCGCAAAGTCCGGGAGCGCTCTACAACCCTTTGTTTATTTATGGTGGTGTGGGCCTGGGCAAAACACATTTGTTGCAGGCTATTGGAAATGAAATCATTTCTTATAATCCTGAAAAAGTGGTGGTTTACATCACCAGCGAACGCTTCACCAATGAGATTGTGGAAGCCATTGGCAAGCGAAATTCAAAATCATTTAAAGACCGCTATCGAAAAGTGGACTGTCTCATTATTGATGATGTGCAGTTTTTGGCGAATAAAGACCGCACCCAAGAAGAGTTTTTTCACACCTTCAACGAGCTTTACGACAACAATAAACAGATTGTGATCAGCTCTGACCGACCTCCCAAGGAATTGAATCAACTCGAAGACCGCCTGGTGAGCCGTTTTGAAATGGGCATGATTGTCGACGTGCAATTCCCTGATTACGAAACGCGTTTGGCGATTTTGCACACCAAATGTCGCGAGCATGAAGTTTTAATTCATCCTGAAGTTTTAGAGTTCATTGCGCTGAATGTGCATGATTCAGTGCGCGAACTTGAAGGGGTTTTGGTGCAAGCCATCGCTCAGGCTCAGCTCGAACACTCGACGCCCACGGTGCGCAGTGTGGCGAAAATCCTCAAAAAACTCGGTCGCACTCAAGATATTCATGGGTTTGACTCGCAGAATCTTTCGGGCGCTCGAAACATGAAAACCTCTATGGATGTGATTGAATTGGTTGCTCAACACTACAAATTAGCTCCTGAAGATTTGCTCAGTGAGTCACGCAAGCGTCAGGTGATCATTCCACGACAAGTGGCGATGTATTTGACTCGAAATGAATTGGGGCTTTCTTATGAGCAGATCGGTGAGGATTTTGGCGGTAAAAATCACACAACCGTTCTGCACTCATGCGAAAAGATGGAAGACCTTTTGAAGCGCGATAAAATCTTGCTGAGAGATGTTCATGCCATTAAAAAAGAAATGGGACTTTAGGCTCTTTAACCAAACTATGGCCACCACGTATTATCGTCGTCATTCTCATCAGAAAGCGAGCCGATCGCATTTCGGACCTTTCTTGATTTTGGTGATTTCTCTCCTGGTGATTTTGAGCTTTTTCTATTTTGTGTTTAAAACCTGGCATTCGTATCAGCTGAGTCAACGAGATGAAGGTGTATTGTCGGTTGAAGCGGGAACGGTTGAAATTCAGGAATGGGGTCAGGATGCGTTTGTGGCGACCGCCAGCAGTCAAGTTTTTTTGACGGGTGATCGCTTGCGAACTGCTGAAGGCAGTTATGCCCGACTTCATTTTGGCCAGCACAGCGAATTTTTTTTAGATGAAAATTCGGAACTTTCCTTTTATGAAACAGCCGATACTGATTCAGGACATGAACTTCATTTTGAACTGGTGCGCGGTCGAGTGGCGTATGCATTCGAACCCAGCGTGACCGATCCGGTTTTCAGTCGCTTTCGTTTGGGGTTGATGGAGCTGCTTCCTTTGAAGGGAAGTGGAGTTCTCTCGTTGGGTAGCGAAGTTTTAGAGGCCCGCGTCACTCAGGGTGAGGCCATGGCGACTTATTGGGATCGGGGTGAGTCCGACGTGAAGGTCGATGAGCAGTGGATTTCAAGTGGAGAACGCAGTCGTTTGACCCCTGCCATTCAAACTGCATTTTTGAACCGTGAAGATGTCTCTTTGGTGGAATCAATTCCGTCTGACGAGCCTGTCGCCGATAATTTTTTGAGTTGGGTTCAGGGCGGTTCTGTGCAAAATTCTCCGATGATTTCGAACGACCCCGTTTTGGCTGAAGAGGCGAGTGCAGATTCTCATGAAGAAGAATCTTTGGAGGAAGATGAAAAAGTGGCTCTACCCACCGACACATTGGCTTTAACGCTTGATTCCCCTCAAAGTCCATTCAGTTTAACGGGGAAGACTGGTGTGGCCATTGAAGGCCATGTGCGCGCGGGCACAGCGGAACGTATTACAGTGCAGTGGTCGGGCGGCGGTGCACCCTATGCTCTTTCGATGTTCGAGCCCGGTTCCAGTAATTTTAGGTTTGTGGCCGATGTTGCTTATGGCAATCTGACTCTTGGCGAAAATCGCTACACCATTATCGCTTATGATGCGGATGGAACGGCAAGTTCACCTGTAACGGTGGTCGTGAATTACAAGTGAGCGACGATCAGTTTAGATACTCCGCCTTGTTCGCCTCATGTTCTTCGTTGGTTTTGCCGTAGATGACAGCATCGGTTTCAGGATCGGTGAGGTAAAACCATGCGTCGCTGGTTTCGGGGTGCAAAGCGGCCTCGAGGGTCGCAAGCCCGGGATTGCCAATGGCTGAAGGAGGAAGCCCTTTATGCACTCGAGTGTTGTAAGCGGTATCTGCTGCGAGGTCTTCGAATGTGAGCTTTCCATCCGCATCTTTATAAAGAAGAGTGGCGTCGATTCCGAGAGTCCAGTCGTTGTCGAGACGCTTCCAGATGATGCCACTGACTTTAGCTAGATCTTCTTGCGTCTTCACTTCACGTTCGAGCATCGAGGCCACAATGACCACTTGATTTAAGGTTCGACCTGATGCGCTCAATTCAGCCGCAAAATTTTCGGTGCGAGTGTGAAAATTATTTAGCAAGGTGCTCATGAAGTCTTCAATATTGAAACTTGCTTCGTTCACAAAATAAGTGTCTGGGAAAAGATATCCTTCGAGACTGCTACGATCTGCCGGTAGCCACTCTTCTTCGATTTTGCAATTTTCGGCACATAACTTGAAATCTCCGGCCTTGATTAAGCCGAGTTCCGTGAGTCGCGCGTCCATCTGTTCAATAGTGCTTCCTTCAGGGAAGGTGACGGCCAATTCACCTGAGCCTTGTGTGCTCAAAATGGTGATGACTTCGCGCAAGGTCATCCCGGGCGAAAGCACGAAATGACCATAACGAAGAGAAGCATCGAGCCCTTCACTGCGAACGGTTCTTAAAAAACTCACCTTTCGCTGAATCACATCTTGGCTTTTCAGTTCGTTGGCGATGGTTTCAGCCGAAGAGCCGCGTTCGATATCCACCACTATTTTTTCCGTACTTCCAGGATCAACGGCTTCGTTGAGATCGCCTTTCCAAAAGGGAGCCCAAACTTTAAATATCACCACAAGAGCCACAAGGCCGACAAAAAACTGAAAAAGACGTTTTTCCATTTTATTGTTCAGAGGTCATCCCTGGAATATCCATACCCATTCCACCCATCATGCTGCGCATTTTTTCAGCTGCGACGTCTTGGGCTTTTTTGAGGCCTTTATTGATGGCCTCCAGTAGGGTTTTTTCAAGCTCCACTTTTCGTTCAGCAACGAGCCATTCTGCGCCCACACTCACTTTCATCACTTCCATTTCGGCGCTGACCGTCACTTGAATATCTTTAGTGTCCACCTCAATATGCAGATTTTTAAGCTCTGCTTTCATCTGTTTAGCTTGCTTCTGAAGCTTGTAAAGATCTTTGGCCTGACTGAAGAAACTCATGATTCTTTGATTAAAGTGTGCAGAGTTTAGCAAATTCTCTTGCTCTTCATCAATCACATCGTTAGAATCCCTCCGCTAATCGCTCCTTTTTTATGGAAACAGAATCTCTCGTTCTCAACGCACAACTTCGAACCTCGAATGGCAAAGCTCATTTGACT
>CAZBZW010000013.1:0-687 GCA_964496535.1 uncultured Candidatus Peribacteria bacterium | reverse complement strand
CATTTGACTCGTAAAGCGGGTTTGATCCCAGCTGAATACTATGGTCATGGAGTGAAGAACCAAACTCTTGCATTGCCTTATCAGGATTTCCGCCGTCTCTACAAGAGAGCGGGAACCAACACTGTGATTGAACTCAAAGTTGAAGGAGGAAAAAATGCCAATGTTTTGATTCATCAAGTTGATTTTGAACCTGTAATGGGAACCATTCAACACGTGGAACTCACCAACATTCGTATGGACGAAGAGGTGACCACCATGGTTGCCATCCGTTTGGAAGGCCAAGCACCTGCCGTTAAAGAATTGGCTGGTATGCTCTTGCAGAACGTGGATGAAATTGAAGTACGTTGTTTGCCTGCTCACTTGATTCACGAAGTGGTTTTGAATGTCGAAAGTTTGGTGGATTTCAATGCCGCTTTGTACGTTTCAGATATTCAATTGCCTTCGACCGTCACACTGCTTTCAGATCCTGAAATGATGGTGGCTTCGGTGGCCGCTCCACGAGCTGAAGAAGTCGATGAAGCACCTGTGGCTGATGTGGCTTCTGTTGAAGTGACTGGTCAGAAACCTGAAGGTGCTGAAGGGGAAGAGAAGAGCGAATAATTTTAGACCAAAAGATCATTCAAAAGAGCTCGCATGCATGCGAGCTCTTTTTCTTTGCTCACTTCTTGAAATTCTTGGGGTTGGAAC
>CAZBZW010000012.1:0-15161 GCA_964496535.1 uncultured Candidatus Peribacteria bacterium | reverse complement strand
GACGAGAGCGTCGGTGTCTACTGGGTTCTGCAGCCCGACGATGAGGCCTTGGTGGTGCGAAATCCTCGGCATGGAGTGGGCATGAGCGATGTGGCCGAACTCAGCATCACCATCAATAAAAAATATCTCGAAAATGACAGTTATGGCCAACATGGTGTGGTTAAAAATGGCTTCTTGACTGATGACTTTGACGACGCTCAACGCATCCCTTCGGTCTATTTGCATGTCGAGCCCACGGCGGAGACTTTAAACTCTCAATCGGCGGCCATGGCCACACCCGACCTGCCCATCGACGCTCAGCGACGCATCAGTTTCATGGACAGCGATTTGAAGATGCGCGACTTGATTTACCCCAATGTGTTTGATGCTCGAGGGGTTGGCGATGTTTCGGCTCAGTTAGACACTCTTTCAACGGCTTTGGGTGCAGTGACCGGCGGCAGTCGTTATCAGGCCGAGGTTTTGAATTTTCTAGATAATGTGGATACAGCTCAGTTGGCCGATGCTCTGATGTGGAAGGATCTGAATCTCGACCAAAAACATGAGTACGTTTTGAGTCACTATTTGGGCGGGCAAGAAGCATGGTTTGGTGAAGCACGATCTGGTTATGAAGTGGCGAGTTTGCGCATGAATGGCGACCCCGATGAAGTGTTTTTGGCCTTTGACCCCGACTCTTTAGAATCCGCCAGTGACAGTGAATGGAATGATTTGAAGGGCTTGGCCCAAACGGCAAAACCTCCGGTCGTCGACCCCTTGGGAGCGGTGCAAGCCGCGGACCCGAGTTTTGGACCCATCCCCTTGTTTGAGTGGTTCTCAGAAGTGAGCCGCTGGATTTCAGATTTGAAAGATTTGGGTTCTGGTTCTCAGTCAAACACTATGGCCTGCGGAACTTCCGACCTCACGGCGATCACCGGGGCTCCGGTGGTGGATGGATCGAGCGACACGGCGAACCTAGTTTTGAGCTCTGATCAAACCTTGACCTTGAGCCCCAATGGCGACTTTTTGACGGTGAATGTGGTGGCTCAAAAAGCCGATGGAAGTATCAATTTCGCCGACAATCAAAGTCGCGTGGCGCTGTCGATCTTGAGCGGGGCCAATTCACTTTCGATCGAAGGGGCAAACGAACTCACTTTACGCGAAGGCATGGCAAGCTTTTTGCTCAAAAGTCGCGCTGTGGGAAGCTTTCAAGTTCAAGCGGGCGACAGCAATGTGATTTCGGGAACGGTGAGTGAAAAAAATGTGGTGGTGAGCATTTTGCCGGGCGAACAGGCGGTGGCGAAAGATCTGCCTGTACAAGTTTTAGTTGAAATTCAAGATGGCAACGGTGACCGAATTGCCGACGACTCGCAAAGCGTGGTCACGTTGTCATTCGAAGGGGCGGGCCGTTTGGAACAAAAAGAACTGCGTGTGACTCAGGGGCAAGCACAGACCCAATTTTTTCCGAGTTCGCGATCTGAAACGATTGTGGTGGAAGGTGAGTTGAAAGACCTTTCAGGTCATGGCGGAGCGGCTGAATTGAGACTGACACCTGGTGAACCTCACAGCCTGAATGTTCAAACGGCCAGCACGCTTTTGCCCGCCGGAGGTTCAGGAGTTGATGCTGAAATTCGCCTTGCCGACGTCTACGGCAATCCTGTCGATGCGGGCTTTTATGATGTGACGATTGAGGCGCTCAATGGCCTGGAACTCTACAATGTTCGAGATGAACGGCCCGATTTGGCCGGTTTGCAGTTGGGCCTGAAGAACGGCGTGACACATGTCATGATCTTGCCTCCGCTCACTGCGGGCGAATTCAAACTGAAGGCCGAGCTTCAGCAGAATCCCACATTTAAAGCCGAGCTGAACATCACGACGGTTTCTGATTTGCAGTTGGTGTGGACCGAAACAGATCCTTTTTTGAATGCGGGCCAAGCCACTGACGAAGCGCTGGAATTGCGCATGGTGCATGCCGACGATCGTTTGGCGACGGAGTTTTCGGGCACAGCGCTGGTGAACGTAGAAGATCCAGCCTTTGGGTCGCTATCGACCGCTCAAGTTCTTTTTGATCACGGAATCGGGCGCGTGAATTTCTCAAGCGGAAACCGATCGGGTGATGTATTGATTTCGGCTCAAGCCGAAGGAGTGGAATCGGGAGTTTTAACCTTGCATATTCGCCCGAGCGATCCCACGCATTTGCGCCTTCAGCCTTTGAGTTTTGGCCAACGCTTCCCCTCTCAAACTCGACAGGTTTTTGAGGTTCAAGTGCTCGATGCGTTCGACAATATTGTGGACAATGACATGAGCACTGAAGTGACGGTGGTGGAACAGAGCGATGCACCGTTGTTGGAAATTCCGGGGCAGACTTGGGCGGTGCGAGCGGGCCGCGTGGAAATTCCGGTGACCACTCAGGCCGGCAGTGGCTTGGTGCGACTGAGTGCTGAGGCTGAAGGGTTGACCCCAGGAGTGTGGGAGGGTCATTTGAGTCACGCAGTGGGAGCGGAGTTTTTTCAGACCATGCAGCCCAACTTTTTAGTGGGATCCTTGATGGGCGGGCCGTTTGGGCGCGTGAGCGAAGACAATAGCGTGGGGGCCTGGATGACTTTTGGCGGACGCACTCAAGCCGTGATCGCTCAAACCATGGGAGACAGTTCGAGCGAAACTCGAGCTCAAGTTTTTTCGAATTCTAAAACCGTGGTGGCCGAAGAGAGTTTGATGTTGGAACAGGTGCGTCCTAGTGATGGCGTCTTCCCTGTACGCGTGGAATGGCGTTCGTTCACCGACAGCAGTTTGCTGGCAACAATTTTCTATAAAGTGCCTCGTGGTTGGACTTTAAATTACGTGAATCATTCCGATTTGAACGCGTTGACTGCGACCGAAGATGGTCAAGGTGGATGGCGCTTCATGCTCGACTCGGCTTTGGTGGCGCGGGTCGATGCCGATGGTCAGTTGCGGGTGACCGATCCTCGTTTTTCAGTGCAGATGTTGCCCGCCTCGCAAACGCTGAGCTTGGGCTTGTTCATGGGTGTGGATTTTGTGGGTGAAATTCAGATTGACGGAGATTGGAACCAAGACGTGCAATTGCTCGACGCCGACTTTTCGTGGGGTCGAGCAGGGTCTTTGAGTTCGGGGGTTTATGTGTGGCCTTCGGCGATCAGCAATGGTCTGTGGGAACGCACGCTTTCGGGCAATAGCTCTGAGGCGCCTGCGGGTTTGGCTTTGCTGTCTGAGCTCCCCACGCTGGACGACGGCAATAGTGATTTGGGCTTGGAAGGCGAGTCTAAATCATTGTTGCTGTTGAGTGCGGGTTCTTCGGTCGGTGAAGCCGCTCTGGATGACCCAAGCGTGGATCAAATTGTCTTGGGTGATCCGAGCGTGCACTTGCCCGAAAACAACGAAGTGAATGCGTTGGGCTACACTGAAGACATGGGTCGGCGCGTCGATCATTTGGATGGCTCTCTGCTTTCAATGCTGTCGTCGGATGTGAATGGTGATGGTCTGCTCGATCTGCTGACCGCGAACAAAAAAGGCGGCATTGAGTTCTTCGAAAATTCAAATTCAGCGGCGCGATTGAAGGATCGCGGTGAAATTCTACATCTTGAAAATGGCATTCGGGCGATCGATTCGGGCGATGTGAATGGTGATGGTCTCGACGACTTGGTGATTTCGACCGAACGTTCATGTCGAGCCGAGGGCTCCTGCCTTTACTGGTTCGAAAATATTGGGGGTTCGTATGTGGCGCACGAAATTGCCTCACCTGACGCCGATAGCAAGGTTCAAGAAATGCATGCCGAAGATTTGAATGAGGATGGTCATGCCGACGTGGTGATGGTCGATCAAAACTTGAAACTGTGGATTTTATGGAACAACCGCGAAGATTTTTCGGAGGCGGTGATGTTGAAAGATTATGGCTTGATTGCGACGGCTTCGGCGGACCTCTCGGCCGATCTTTTAGTGAGCGGCATTGAAAGCGGTGAAAAACCAGCCTTGAAGATTTTAGATCGAGATTATTTCAGGCCCGAAAATGCAGAGGTGGCGAGCGCCTTGCGTTTGAGCAAAACCATGGTCGATGCCGACGGCGGCCGTGTGGACATTGATGATCGCTTGAACGTGACGATTTCACTTAAAAATATGAGCGGGTCGCGTTTGAGTGATGTGTATTTGGCCGATTCGGTCTATGCCGATGCTGAATTTTTGACCGAGACCTTGAGCGCGAGTCAGACGGGGGCCGAACTGAACACAAGCGTGCCTGATCGAGACTACAGCGCAGGTCCGTTCGACTTGGCGGCGGGGGAAACAGCCACCATCACCTATTCGGTCGCGGTGAACAATTTGCCTCGCTTTCATGTGTTGATCGGCCAGAATTTTTATGACGATTACCCCGCCGATGATTTTGCTGATTTGGCGATCACTCCCGAGGGCAACACCGGCGGTGAACTGCAAGTTTTCTACTCAAATGGTCGGCGTGATTTGGGCGACCTTGAAACGGTGATTTACCGCGAACGAAGTTATCGAGCGAGCGCTGAAGATACGGCCGTGAACAGTGCCGCGGCTTTGGGTGATTCTGACGGCGATGGTATTCCTGATTTTGTCGAATCGATGTCGGAATATGATCCCGATTTGGGCTTTCCAGTGCCGGCGAATGGCTATGATCCTCAAAAAGAATTGTTGGGTGCGGTCGACGTGAACGGCGACGGCTACTACAGCAGTGACGAGATGAATCAAGATCCCGAAGATAGTGATGGCGATGGACTTTTGGATCGCATCGACCCCATGCAGACAGCCGGTTCACTGATCTTAAACCCCGGCGTGGCTTTAAAAACCGGGTTGGATGCCTTAGATGGTGCAATCGCTCCAGCCATGGATGCCATTGAATCAGTGATCAAACAAATGACCTGTGGTGGAGGCTGCCTTGCAATGCCGGGCAGTATCGCCTTTTTGACGCCGGGCTATTATCACATTCCAATGACAGGCTTGCCGTCCGGTTACGACAACGGTACGCCGGTGTTTGGAATCATGGGTTATGGACCGATGTTCGTATGTGCGGGACAAGCATGCTATGCCTCTCAGGCGATGCGTCTTTACCTCTCACCCACCACGACTTTGGGCTTGGGCTTGGCGGTATGCTTGGGGCCCTATCCCACGGGACGATGTTTCACGTTCAACATTCCCCTTTTGCAACTCTTGGGAGTTTGCGATGCCATCAACGACGCTCTCACCGGCGCGATGTCGAAAGCGACCTCGATGGTGAGTTCGGTCACGGGCAGTTTGGGAGTTTTGAGTGTATCGACTTCGGGCGCGGGCTCTCAACAAGCCAGTGGTTTGCAAAGCTCCACGTTCGACTCGTATCAGCCGCCGGTGGTGACTGAAAAACACATTCAGGTGCCAGGCTTCCCTGCCATTTTCACTGAATGGTGGAAGGCTCAAAAATACGAGTTCTTCAAAATGCTCGATCTGCCCGATGTGCGTTTGATTTATCCCGATCCACGTTCGTTGGCCGCGGGCTTTAAGGTCAACAAAGGCGAAACGGTTGATTTGAATACGGGTGTGATGGGGCTCGAAAAAGTCATCAATGCCATTCATGCTCTGCCGCTCGTCGACATCAAACCCAAGGCGGTCACCATTTATTACCCGGCCATCACATCTGACGAAATCGATGCACTGGCTCCGCAGTGGGAGGCCTGGTTGGCCAATTTAGAAACTCAGTTGAGCGGATATGAAACTCAGTTGCAGGCCTACGAAACCATGGGCGCTGCGCCCGATCTTCAACAAAACGCTGCGGCCTGGAGCGCTGAAATTGAGAATGTGAAGGGCGACATGGAAGCGAATCTGGAAACCTTGAAGAGCTATAAAAACATTCCGGAACAGATCATTGATATTAAAAATTTGGAGATCAGCTACATCTCGGACGTGCTCTGTTATGTCACGACGATTTTAGATTTTGCGAGCGAGTCGATTGCCGGAAACGTGCTCCGCGTGAAGGCTTGGATCGCCTGGGTGGCCGAGCTGAAGGCCGCCATCAAGGAGTGGCAGACGCTGATCAACGTGTCGGTGAATTTTATGGATTCATGCGACAAGTGCACAAACCAACGCTTCAGCAGTTATCAGATTTTGTTGAGCCTCTTTGCGTTCATGCCTGAATTCCCGGTCATCGAATTGCCCAAACTGCCCGACATCACGCTCGACGTTTCAAAGATTCAAATGGGTGTGAATGTGGTTTGGCCCGATCTGCAATTTGTGCCCGAGCGCATTGATTTGCCTGACTTGCCCACTTTGAATTTGCCTGAACTGCCTGCGATTCCGGTGGGTGGAGCATCTCCAACGCTTCCTGAACTGCCTGAGCCTCCGCATCTGGATATTCCGCGCTTGCCCAATTTTGATCTTCAAGCGAACTTGCCTGAACTGCCTGCCTTGAGCGTGCCTCAAATTCCTCTTCTGCCCGCGCCGCCCGAAATTCCTCGTTTGGGTCAAGGACTCACCCTCACACTGAACATTGCCAGTGGCGTTTTGAAAGTCATTTGTTTGCTTCGCAACGGCTTCATTCCGACTGGCGAGTTGAACTTGAAAACTCAAATTGAAGCGTTGACCGAACGCGGCGCCGGAACCGTTCTGCCGTTTGATATCGCTACGAAAGTAGAATGGCCTTCGTTCCAATATGAGTCGGTTTCAGAGGTTGAAATTAAAACGACCTTGAATTTGGTCACCGATTTCAACGGCCTCTACTCCGCCGTCTCGGGGCTTGAAGATCTCAGCCGCAATTTGACGCGCGACGTGGGCGGATTGATTGAAAATGCTTTGGGTTCGGTTTCGGATGCCCTCGAATCGGGCTTGAATGCACCTTTGCAAAGTGTGCCCGATTTGCAGAGTGGCGTACCCGACGTGAAGGCGTTGGCAGAAGACCCCCTGGTGCATCAAAGTTTGGGTGATTTGCGCGATTCAATCGTGGCCTTGAATGCCGAGGTTCAAACTTGGGCCGATACGATTCCGGAAGATTTCAATGTGGATGTCACCGAACGAAGCCTCGCACTTTCTGAGATTCGCGAACATCAAGAGTTCAATCCTGATGCTCACTTTTTAGCTTCGATTTCAGGAACTCCGCTCGATGGACTCGTGCATTATCGACAGAATTTGGTGGCCGAACTCAACCAAAAACAAGAATCGACACGTTATCTGGCCGAGCTTTCGGATGCGGACTTCTTCCTGGCGTTGCAACAAGAATCTCAAATGGCTGATTTGGCCGACTCGCCTTTGAGCCGCTACAGCCTTAGCGACTTGTGGGATTTCTCAAACTTACCTGCGAGCGACGATGTGGTTTTGAGTGAGTTGGGTGACGAAACGGCTTCCGCTCCACAGGAAGACCCCGAAGGTCTCTATGTTTTCTCGAAAGAATTGAACACCAGTGCACCGTTGATTCGCTATGATCGTGAGAATGATCGTGACCATCAACTGCTCATGTTCGACCTCGATGGCGACCGCGATGACGATGTGGTTTACACCTTGGGTGATGAAATTTATTGGAAGGAAAACCACACGAAGAACGCGCGAGAAAAATTCCTCGGGCAGGGTGCTTCTGTGATTCCACTTTCAGACTGGGATCTTTCAGGTCTCACGTTGACTCACGCTCAAACGGCTTCGAATCATCCGAAACGGGCAAGTTTCGGCTTCTCGGCCGTCGACGGCGCTCAAGCTTATGATTTTGTGATTTACGATTCGCTGGGTCAGGCCAGCGCCCACACCGCGCGAAATATGAAACGCTTGCTCTTACTGAAAGAGACGAATGTCGCGCCTCGCAGTCGCTTGTGGGTGGAAGACATTTCGGGTCATGCCCAACTTTGGAATGCCCGCCAGCGCAGTCGAGTGACCGAAAATGCCGAAATCACCACGGCTGATTCTTTGATTTTGCAGGCGGTGACCGCGTCGGTGGTGAGTGTGACCAGCGGAGATAAAACTGAAACTGTGAATTTGCAGGCCCACGAACGCATGGAATTGCCCGAGGCAAATGACCGCACCATTCGTGTGAAATCAGGATCGCTCTATTGGATTGCAGAAACGGTGGTGGCCGATGCTCAGACTTTGGAAGAAGGTATGGAGGTTTTGAAAGGTGAGCAAATTTTGCTCGATCGTTCAGCGAGCACTGTGGACTTGAAAGGGTCTGAAGGCGAATCCGTATATCTTGATGAACAAGAACTCTTTGTGTGGGATGCTTTGCTCAGTGCTCAAAATCCCACCGCCGAACTTGACCTTGAAAATGGAACCTACACGGTGCGAGGCCGCGCATTGTTTGCCGAGGGCGGAGCGAGCGCGCTGTCTCAAAGTTTCTTATTAAAGCCTCAAATTTGTGGTGACCAATCGCCTCCACTGCCGGTCGTCGATTCGGGCGATGCGCACGGAGGACGTGACATGGATTTAGCCATCTTCTCGACCGCACCCATTTCAGCCGAGGCGTCGATCGACCGAGACAGTTCGATTTTGAGCGCCACCTGGGATGACGATGTGAATGTGGACAGTGACGGCGATGGACGTTTTGACAACGACGTTGATCACAGCGGCTTGGTGAGTGAAGTCGGGCCTTATGATGCGCCGGGCGACTACATCGTGACGCTCACACTCATCGACGAAGCGGGTAACTCCGCTCAAGAGACGATTCCGGTGCATGTCTACGTGCCCGAACTGCATTTGAGCACGATTTCAGACACTCAAATTTTGGGTGAAACCCTGCCCGACTCCCCCGACTTGCCGTACTCGATTGTGCGAGTGCGGGAAGGTTCAAGCCAAATCTTGCTCGAAAATTTGCGCACCACCGACGACGGTTCGATCGAGGCGCCTTACGAGCAATCGGATCTTTTGGAACTCTTCAATATGGAAGGCGTGCGCCTGGCGCGTTTCAACCCTCACACCCTGCAATTGGTGCCTGATTTTGCGACCATCGACGTCGTGGCTGAGGCATCGTATGGCGCGTGGCCCTTGCGTTTGACCTTGGTCGATCGTGTGAGTCAAGCACGATTGGGCTCGGTGTTGATCGTGAATAACGGAACTGAAATAGTGAGTGGTTCGAAACCTCTTAAAGAATTGGATTTGGCCAACGAAAATGAAGTGCAGATTTACTTGCTGGCCAAGGCCTCGGTGAAGCGCACCCCTGAGCGGCTGAGCTTGATCAACGAAAAGGGCGAAGAGGCCGTGACGCTCGATGCGGCGGCGGTGCTTGAACTTCACGATCCTGCCTACACACTCGTGCGACGGCCCAGCCAAAATCTCGATGAGCCCCTGATTTTAGAAGTTCGAAAAGGCGATGATCTGCTCTTTGAATTCTGGCCCGGGCATCCTCCGGTCGACACTGTGATTTCGCGCGATGACGAACTCGATTTGCCGGCCCCTCCTGCTCTGCCCGACACTGAAGCAATCGGTGTGGCGCAAGATTATTTTGCCGATATCGATTCAAACGACCCCCTACTCCCCGACCTTTTGCACTTTGTCGACTTGGGAATTTTAGAAGGTGTCGAACGCGGAGGTCAGCGTTACTTCTTGCCTGATGAACTTGTGAATCGTGCGGAATACGCCAAGATCATTTTGGGCACCCTCTGTATTGTGCCGCGCGATTCGGCTTACGAGCGTCCACTTGTCTTCAGCGATGTGCGCGACGTGAACGATTGGTTTTATCCGTACACCAAAGAAGCGAATTTGCAGGGCTTGATCACAGGCTATTTGGGCGAAGTGAATGATGAAGGCTTGGCTCCATACAAACCTGAAAACAGTATCACTCGAGCGGAAGGCGTGAAGATCATTTTAGAAGCGCTGGAATTGCGCGGTGTGGTGACCTTGCCCAAGGTGAGTGCCGATGAAATTTGGTATGCGCCGTACATCAAGGCCGCCATTCATCTAGACAAACCTTTGCTCACCCGAAGCGAGGCGCTCGACCCCATGCATGAACTCAGCCGTTATGAATTGGTTGAACTGGCCAGTCGTGTGCTCGAAGTCGCTCCGTGCAGTATCAAGGTCGCGCCGGTTGAAACGAATATTCAGTTGGACCCGGGCCTCTATGCGAGCGCTCCGGCCTGCATGTCATGCCCTTGTTCCAGCACCTGGGATTTTGAAGGTGACTTGCGAGCGGGTGATTCTGTTTTTGCCATTCTTAAAAATGAGCTTTTCGATATCTTCGCCATCAGCAATACTTTAGATGTTCCCGCCTCTCCATGATTTCAACTTATCGATTGCCGGTTCTCATGGTGCTTCCTCTTTTGTTGGGATTTTGGGCACCCTCCGCTTGGACGGACGATTCCGCTCAAGATTTTGCCTGCGCCGAAAAAATGAGTACCGAAGGGCAAGCGGCTCTGGCGGCATATCAAACCCTCTTGAAAGAATATTATTTGGCCGACCAACCCACCAGCGGACAGGTTTCAGAAGCCGTTGACTACTACCGCTCATTTCAAGTCGAGCTCGATCGTATTTTTCAAGAAGGTCAAAAACTAGACGAGGTGAAAACCTTTGATTTGGTCAACGATGAAATCGCGGCCTGCTTTTCAGTGCAAAGCAATTTACTCGAAGTCGCACAGGTCTATTTGCAGGGCTACACGGCGAGTTCGGCCAATACCAAACGCACGTTCCGCATTCATGACGCATTCGACGTCTTCAATGAACAAATGGAAGAATTTGTCGGCGATTTTCAAGCGGTTTTCCCAGGTCAATTTCAGCAGTTTGACAATGCCTTACCCTGTTACGCTCAACAATGCCTCTAAAATTTTCTCATCGTTGGAGCTTGATTCTGCTCAGCTTGGGAGCGAGCTTTGGGCTGGGTTTTTTGGGAGTCGGAGGACTTTTACCGGCGAGAAGAAGTAACGGTCGCCTACCATCTGAAGATCAACGACATGGTGAATGTGCATCTGAAAAAATTGACCGCCGAAGGAGTAACGCCCGACGTCAGCTATCCGGGAAGTCCTGACAACTGCAGTGAAGACAATGTGTCGACCTTCTGTTTGGCGGTGCGAATGAACGCTGAATACGATCTTTTTAAAGCAGAAATGTTGAATCGGGTCGATCAGTTTGATGTGGTTGAGAATGGCACGTACTTAGATCAAGCCATCGATGCCGATCGAAGCCGCGGCGAGTCGATTGAACGCGAAATCAACAATGCGGCCTTGGCCATGGATTTGCTTCTGTCGGGATACAATCAAATTCAAGTGGTTTATCCCGTACATCGTGAACTTGGTACGCTCTTTCAGAATCTCGAAGCATTCCGCGATGAACTCGCCAACACGCGCGACATTGTCGAAAAATTTCCCGCACGCTTCAACGACGCCGTAACCCTCGACTGCCAATGAAGATCTGGTTCACACGATCGGCTTGGGTGTTGGCGGTGCTGGCCGCATTTTGGGGCGGAGCTGCGTTGCGTGAAGCCCGTGCGGATGATACCACCGATGCCAGTGTGCTCTCTCAAATTTTTGATGGAGCGGGTGCCAAGCCCACTCGAAATTTGTCGGCCGATGCGTGGGGCACGTTTTCAAAAACTCCTGATGTTCCGTTTGAAGATATCTATTTATTCACCCTGCAAACTGCTGCTGAAAAACCTGCACAAGAAGCTCTCATCGCCCTCGATCGTTACGAGCCCAATTACAATCAAGCTGAGCTCGAACAGATTTTAGTGCAGGATGATATTGGAGTTTTGACTCAAAAAATTGCCTCTCAACGCCAAGATGAAGTGGCCGCCGAACTCACCCGTCTTCAAGCGGCTTATGACGATGAACTCAGTCTTCAAAGCTCCACATTCACACTTGATCAAGAGGCGTACACACAAGATATGTTTTTCAACAATCAACTCAAAGATTCAGCGAACGTCGATATCTTGGTCGACCTCTCCCTCATCTATCAGCTCTTTTTTGGAGAAGCTTTGGAATTGCCCGATCGTGGGGCAAATGGCGATGTGGCCTTGAGCAGTGAAGATGATCTGCCGATTTGGGACGCTCCGGTGAGTTTGGCGAGCATCGACTCTGACCTGGCTTGTTTTTCAGATCCCGAACTCACAGCGGCTCTGCAAGAATTCCAGAATTTAGTGAATCCCGCGCCTTTGGATGAAGAAACTCCCGCTGACCTGGAAGTGGCAGAAGTCGACATTCGTGACAGTGCTCCGGTGGTCGAAGCTGAAGATGGTGCGGTGACTTTGTTCGGTGCTCCAACCGAACTCCTTCAAGAAGAGAATGATCCGGTGGCCTTGGCGCTCAAAGATCCTGAGCCCACTCCTCTTTCGGCGTTCAATGACTTGATTCAAGATTACGGAGCGAGCAAAGGAGATTGGACCCGTGCTCTGCCCTGCGGAAAGGTATTCTGCATTGAAGTGAATTTGAAAAAAGAAACCTTGGGCACCAAAACTCCTAGTGAAGTGGGCGCCGGAGGCATTCCCTATTCTCCGACCGACTCGTGCATCGCGTGCCACTTGGCTTTTATTTATGCGCGCATGGAACAAACCATGGCCAAGCCGTTGGCTCCCGGCAAAGTTTCAGCCAACTTTTTTGAAGATGGAACCTGCAAAAAGTCTGGTACGAAAGTGAATTTAGATCTCAATATTTTCACTTACCCCAAGGCTATCCAGTTGGACCCTGGAGAAGACGCTGTGAACGTTCCGGATGAGATCTCAACCCAATTGAATGCCGATCTCACGGCTTTGGGCGTTCTGCCCGATGAGCGCGAAGACTATGTGCACGCCGCGGCCGATGTGGCCTGCGAACGACAACGCAATTATCAAAACTTGGGGGGATATTCCGAAGATTTGGGGGCGGCTCTCGCCGAATGTGCAACTTCGAGCGCGCTGGTCGAAGAAGATATCCAAAATGCGTTCGACTCTTATTTGGCGCAAGTCTCGGCAAATCACGATGGCCTGCTCTATGAAGAAGTTGCGACCCAGCTCAATCGATTTTTGGGCCAACTCGAGGCGATGTCTGAATTCATGCAAAGCACCGTGAATGGCCAGAATGCTCCGTTGGCCTCGGCCGTCTCTAAACCTTATTGCGAATGAAAAAACTCCTGCTCTTCAGTTTTATTTTTTTTGCGGTCGTGAACCCTGCCCATGCCGAATCGTGTTTGGGCACCTATCGTAGCTTCATGAAGAGCAGTCAAAATGAACGTGAGCGCAATCAAGAAATTCGGGGTGCGTTTCAAATGAATGCCTGCCAATGGAATGACTATTCGTCAGTGACCGACCAACTTGAAACCGTCAAAAACCAATTCAAGACCAAAGCCGCCGCGTGCGACAATAGCATCGAGGAGCAGACCACCGTGCACGAATTGATCATGGAACGTCGGTTCATTCGTGAAGTCGTGAATAAAAAAGCCGACTATCCGAGCGGGGCCGAAGAAGATGAGGTGCAGAAGTTTTTAGATGACCGTATTTCAAATCTTCAAAAATCTTTTGAAACAACCTATGTGACCGATCGCAACTGGTTGAGTTCGCAAGAACTGGGCGACTTGTTCGCCGGCTGGAAGGAGCGTTACTCCGAGCGCATCCCCCAGTATGCCAACTGCAAAGAAGGTCCGTTTGTGGAGGTTACAAATTCATGGAACAAGCTAAAGGCCAGCATCGAAAGTTTGAAAGCCTTGTTTGCGAAGAAAAAAACAGTGGATGATTTGGAGGCAGACGAGCCCACCACGCGTCATGAAAACGAGGGTGAAGTGAAGCATTTTCAAGTGAATCCTTTGAATGTTCAAGGCGATGTCTACGAAAGTCTTAAGGCCGAACGAGTTGAAGCTCCATTGTCTCTTCAAGATGCGGTTCAAGCAAGTTCAAGCCCACGCTTCGATGCAGTTTTAGACAGCTTGGCCACAGGTGAAACTGAGCGTGCCTTGCAACTCGAGTCGGTGGATCGCCTCGCTCGCTACACACTTTTGTACGGGACCAACGGCGCGGCCTTGGGTACCGATCTGCAAAATACCGTGGCGCAAATGAACACCCTCGTTCAAACCATGACCACCAGCGATCTGCCCACCATCGAAAACCAACTGCAGGTGATTTATGGCAAGCAGTGCAATTGATCTATCTGAACAACAATGAAAAAATTGTTCGGGGTCTTCCCAGTGAAGGTTTTTTGGATTTCACTTCTTCTTCCACTTTATTGCGAGCTTCCATCAGGTCGACCATGCAGTACGGGCACAGATCTTTTTTGAGAGAAATAAGTTTGCCGCAAGAGAAGCAGTTGAAGAGCATGGCGTGGAAGGGAGGGGTGTGGAGGGCTTACTGACGATTGTTTTCTAGAAAGGATTGTAGGTCACTTTCAGTGACGCGGTAAATGCGTCCGAGCTTGATGCTTTTGAGCGCTTTGCTTTTGATGAACTTCAGCACGGTGAGGTGGTGAAGTTGGAGCGCTTCGGCGACTTCTTCCGGGGTCATGAGTCGCTCGAGCATTTGATTTAAATTTACTAAATCTGGAGCTAATTTATAGAGCTTTATTTTGCTTTGCAAGGGTTTTGTATGAAATTGTGTTTTTAGGTTAGTTTTGTATTATTTTGACATGATTTTTACTGTTTTATTTGGTTTTTGGCTGTTTTTAGTATTTTGATTATATTTTATTTAATTTTGTTAAAGTTTTGGATGCTGGCTTGACGCGTTTGATTTCTTGGGTGTATTTCTTGTCCGTGACTTCTCTTTCTATTCAAGTCCGCTCTGCAATGATGTCCAGCATGATGATGCTGGGCCGGGCGGCCGTGCTTAGAGATTAGTCTTTCTCACTAACCTTTAATCCTTCCGCCCTTCAACCGGGTGGTTTTTTGTTTTATGCCTAACATACTTTCTTCCCCTTTCGGTTCTCAGCTCGTTGAAACTCAAGGCCCTCAGGGTCGAGATATCATCACTCACTTGTGTAGCGACGGTGAATATGATGCTGATTTTCTACGCATTGTGCGTGCCGATCGGGATGCTGGAGCAGACCGACTCTGTTTGGATCTTTTTGGGTTGCGCAACGAATTTGCATCTAGAACGGGCGGTGGGGTGGCCGTTGCTCGAGAAATTGTGGCACGACAACGGCACTTGGTTGACTCTGTGTATGGGGAAGTGGGTGCTCAAGTACCACGTCTTACAGCAAGTTTGCATTCTAAATTGATTGACTGTTACTCCTCCACTCCACCTGATTCTGAAGAGGTGGAGGATCTCACCGTTCGTCAGGTTGAACTTTTGGGGACTGATACTGATCTTTTATTCGAGACCGTGG
>CAZBZW010000011.1:0-15389 GCA_964496535.1 uncultured Candidatus Peribacteria bacterium | reverse complement strand
CGTTGAATTTTGAGCACGTCACCTTCCCTCACACCTTTCACGACAGAGGGGCCCAGGTTTTTTCGAATGTATTCACGTGCAAATTGACGAGCCTTTTCTCCGGGCAATTGGCCCAGCGCGTCTCGTACGATCCATTCCACCAAATCTTTTCGATTCACGTCATCTCGTTGTGCCTTGTATTCAATAGTGACGTTGTCTTTGAAGTTCTGAATTTCCTCATCCACCTCATTCTTGAGAGACTTCAAGTCTTGGCGTGTTTTTTCTCGAATGTCTTTAATGGCTTCGCGGCCTTCTTGGCGAATATCGCGTCGAGCGTCTTGGTTTCCGTCTAAGAATACCCGATTTTGAATCGGCTCAAAGTTTCGGAACAGGTGTGAGAGGTGTGCCATACGATTTTTGTTTTGATTTGAATCTCGCCATTGTATCATGAAATTGTTTTTTGCTCAAGTGTCGTGTTTTCGCTAGACTGAGATCAATGACTCTCCCCATTCCCATTCTCATCACTAATTTTAAGGCGTACCGTCAATCGACGGGTGTGAATGCCGTGGAATTGGCCAAGATCCACGAACGAGTGGCGCGTGAATTCAATGTGAATTTGGCAGTGGTGGGGCAGGCGATGGATATTTCGATGTTGGCGTCGGCCGTTTCGATCCCGGTTTTGGCTCAGCATGTGGATGGGGGAGGTTATGGTCCTTATACCGGAGCGGTTCCAGTAGAAATTGCTCATGCAATGGGTGTGGATGGCTCTTTGCTCAATCATTCGGAACGCCGTATTTCAGATATGCAAATTGAACGAGCGCTCGAAGACTTGCGAGAATTGGGAATGCTTTCAGTAGTTTGCGCTGAAAATCTTGAAGAAGGTCACAAATTTGCTCAAATGGGAGCCAATTATATTGCAATTGAACCTCCTGAATTGATTGGAGGTTTGGTTTCGGTCTCGTCGGCACGGCCCGAACTGATTGAAGAAGCGGTGCGAGCCATCGGTCGTGATAAGGTTATTGTGGGTGCGGGTATCAAAAATGGGGCGGACGTGCGTCGCGCTCTTGAATTGGGGGCCGCGGGTGTTTTGGTGGCCAGTGGAGTGGTTTGCGCCGAAAATCAGGCTGAGGCACTTCGAGATTTAGTGAGTGGTCTTTTATCTTAAAAACCATGTTCTCAGCTCTCCGAAAAGATCCAGTTTACGCGCTGATCGCTGTCTTTCCACTCCTATTTCCGGCGTATTTGTGGCGCTTCACCCTGGCGGGCATTCCGCTGACTTTCACCGAGCTGGTCTTGGTGTTTTTGGCCGCCGCATTTTGTGTGCGTGCTGAGGTTTGGAAACCTTCTTTTTGGAAGGTTGAAATGGCATCTTTGCCTTGGATTTCAATGGGACTTTTTGTTTTGGCCGCATTGATTTCGGTTTGGGTGTCGCCTGACCTGCGCGCCTTGGGCATTTTAAAAGGTTGGATTTTACTTCCCATGCTTTATGGAATCATGGCTCGTACGGCGTTTCGAGCGCATCCCAGTTGGATTTCAGCTTCGGTTTTGGCTGCCGGAATCTCAGGTCTCTTTTTGATTATTTTCGGCCATTTTAAGATTGATGGGCGTTTTGCCGGACCCTTTGAGTCGGCCAATTATCTGGCTCTGTACTTGGGGCCCATTGTGGCGGCCCTTCTTTTTTTAACCGATCGCGGTATTGCGGCCGTGCCTCGCTGGATTCTGATTTCGCTCGTGGGGGTTTTAGGTCTGGGCTTGGTGCTGAGTCAGTCATACGCCGCTTTTGTTGGTTTGTGGCTGGTGATTTTGGTGCATGAACTCACCGCAAAACCGTTCAAGCCTGCGCGAATGAGTTTATTTGTTGGACTTTCGATCGCCGCTTTTTTAGCTTTGATTTTGTCTCCGCTCGGCGATGACAAATGGGCTCAGTTTCTAGATTGGAATCATCGCTCTTCGACTTCCGTTCGTCTTGAAATTTACCAGATTGCCCGCTCGTTGATCGCAGGTCATCCCATTTTGGGCATTGGGTTGGGCCAATTTGAAGTTCAATATCCGCAGGTTGCGGTGGCCGTTTTGGGCCATGTCCCCATGGAATGGGTGATGTTGCATCCTCATAATTTGTTTTTGGCGCTCGAATTGAACCTGGGACTTTTGGGCTTGGGTTCGTTTGTGGCCTTACTGCGATCCACCCTTACTTGGTTGCGTGAACGCGATGTGCATTTTCGTTACCTCGGAGCCTTCATGATCTTGCAGATTCTGCTCCATGGCCTTTTTGATACGCCTTATTTTAAGAATGATTTAGCCTTTTTATTTTGGTGGGCGTGGGCCTTCTTTGTATGAAACGCATTTCAGGTCATGGGCGGGGCAAAGGTTTGGGCGCTCCCACGCTCAATTTGGATGGTCGCCCTGATTGGCCGTTTGGTGTTCATGCCGTGTGGGTGCTTGCGGATGGTTTGCGAGTGCCTGGAGTGGCGAATTGGGGTCCTCGGCCAACTTTTGACGAGACCGAGCCTGTTTTAGAAGTGCACCTGTTGGAGCCTTGGCCGGAAGCTTGGGTGGGTGAGGAGGATTTTCAGGTGGAAACTGTGGGCTATTTGCGTGAGATCGTGCATTTTTCAGATGTGAGCGAATTGAGTCAACAGATTACACGAGATGTGGCGGCGGCACGGCTGATCATGGGCGCACGCTAGAACTTTTTTAAATTCTTGTTATAGTGAGCTCAATGTTTTCCGCCCTCAAATCTCAAGTTGGCCGTTTCATTCCTGAACTTCATCCGGTGCGTTTGTTTTGGCATAAATTACAAGCGATTTTGGCAGCCACTTATTATGGATTTCCTGCCCAAAACATGATCGTGGTGGGCATCACTGGAACCAATGGAAAAACATCCACGGCGTATTTTGCACATCACCTGTTGATGTCGGCCGCCCACAAAACCGGACTTTTTACGACAGCTGAGTTTAAAATTGGCCATGAAACGACTGTGAATATGTTCAAGCAGACCACTGTTTCGCCTTGGGTTTTGCAACAATGGCTTTTGAAAATGAAGCGAGCTGGGTGCACGCATGTGGTCATGGAAGTGACGAGCCACGCAATGGTGCAGTCGCGCACCTGGGGAATCCCGATCACGGTGGCGGTATTCACCAATTTGACGCGCGACCATTTTGAATACCATGGTGGTGAAGATGCGTATCGCAAGGCCAAAGGGCTTTTGTTTGCGGGTCAGCCCAAGGTTTCGATTGTGAATCAAGATGATGCAAGCGCCGATTATTTCAATCAATTTCCCGCCGAGCAGAGTTTTCGATACGGTGTTCAAAAAGGTGTGTATCAGGCGCTCGATGTGAAGGCGACTGCTCAAGGGTGCGATTTCACGCTGAAAATTCCCAACGCTCAGGCGGCAGTTCGTATTCCTGTTTTGGGTGACGTGAATGCGCTCAATGCGGTGGCCGCGGCTTGTGTGGCGTTGTCACTAGGCGTTACGTTTGAGCAGATTGTGGCCGCTTTACCGAATTTACCCCAAGTTCCAGGACGTTTTGAGCCGGTGACAGTTGGACAAGATTTTCAGGTCATTGTGGATTATGCGCACTCCGAAGATTCGCTTGAAAAACTTTGCAAGAACTTTAAAGCGCTGGGTTCGGGCCGTTTGATCGTGGTGTTCGGAGGTTGTGGGGGCGGTCGCGACCAGGCGAAGTTTCCTTCAATGGGTGCGATTGTGCATCGATATGCCGACTTGATTGTACTCACAAATGATGATCCCTACGAAGATGATCCGCTTGAAATTGCGCGCATGTTGCGTGAGGGCATTCCGCGTGAAGAAGGTGAGGGCTTTTGGCAGATTTTAGATCGTCGTGCGGCCATTTGGGCGGCACTTCGTTTGGCTCAAACGGGCGACACCGTTTTGATTTGTGGCAAAGGCGCTGAATCGTTTCAAGTTTTGGGTCGTGCGAAAGTGCCTCATGACGATCGAGTGGTGGCGCGTGAATTTTTAAGCCAAACTTCTAAACTTTCCCTTTCATGAGCCTGCCCGAAGGTTTTGTTTTGATCGACAAGCCTGCGGGTTGGAGCAGTTTTGATGTTGTGAAAAAATCTCGAGGCATTTTTAAAGAGCGAAAAATCGGTCACTTGGGCACCTTAGACCCCATGGCTACGGGTCTTTTGGTGGTGGCATTGGGTCCGGCAACCAAGAAAATTGCAGATTGCATGGGGCTGAGCAAGGAATATGAGGTTGAGGTTGAACTGGGCAAGCGATCGGACACCTATGATGCCACAGGTCAGATTGAAGAGGTGACGGGTGCAGTCATGCCGACCTTGGCGGAAGTGGAGGCAGCCTTGAGTTCATTTTGGGGTAAAACCTTGCAAATGCCCCCTGCTTTTTCGGCCAAGTGGGTGGATGGCAAGCGCGCTTACAAATTGGCTCGTGCGGGCAAAGAAGTGAAGCTGGATCCGAAAGAGGTCGAGATGCAGGGGCGAGATCTTCGTTACGATGCGCCGTTCGTGCGATTCACGGTGGAAGTTTCGAGCGGAACCTACGTGCGTTCACTCGCTCACGACTTGGGTGAAAAACTCGGTTGTGGGGCGATTTTGACGGCTTTGCGACGCACGAAAGTGGGCGAGTGGAATGTGAGCGACGCAAAAACGATTGAAGAACTTGTGCATAGACCTTTATGAGCGAGTGACTTTTGCATTGTTTAGATTCTGAGGTTCAGGTCAGGTTCATGAATTGACAAATTAGATTTTTAATCTATAATTTGCTCTTCAATAGTTTTATGAACCTTCCTGTTTGCGCGCCTCAAGCCGCAGAAGCTTCTTCCCTGAGTATTGGGATGAATGCCGAAGATTTACGTGCTCTTGTTTCTGCATCGAGTCACTTTGGAACCGATGACGATGCCTGGATTCGAGCGAGAAGAAAATTGGATGAAAGGCTGGATCAACTTCCTGATGCATGGAGGGTAGATTTTGAGCTTTCGAAAGCAGGCTCCTTACCTGTCAGCACATGCTGTGCTCAAATTAGGGAAGATTTAATACGAAACTCCGTTGTTTCGTTGAAAGAATGGAATCGTGATTCAGAATTTCTGTTCATTCGAAGCACGCTTCAAGAACTTTTTCAGCTTTATGTCTTTTTGCTCAATCCTCGCTGGTTCGCCATTTTAGAAGACTTTTTTCGTGCCGAAACGCCTCCTTATGATTTGAGAAAATTAGCTCATGTCAGCCGTACTCCTCTTTCAGAGAGACTTGGTAATTTTCTTCATAGTTCAACGAATGAAGAACGTTACGCTCGTTACGATGAGCTAGAGAAAATTTTTTCTCATTTATTTCAAATCAAAGTTTCTTTGTTGAAAAGGCCGCCTTTGAGAAAGCCTAAAAACCTTCCTCCTTCACCTGTTCTTGCTGAAAAGCCTTCTTTCAAAGTTTCACGAACTGCAGAAGAGGCGTCTCGTATTCCTGTGTTGGACCGTTTAGAAGAAGCTTTTGAAAAAAATCGGTTAGATCCAGCCATTCGTGAAAGAATTCGAGCCGCGTTGGATTCGGTCAATCCTCTGAATGGCCAGTCCTACTTGAAATGCTTGAGTCATGTTCAAAGAAGCTCATGGTATCGATTGGTGGCTTGGGTGGAAGACTCCACCTTTAGACTTATTGATGCGGGCAGAGAGCCGCCTCTTGAAACCTTAAATTTAGAGCGTGCAGAAGCGGAGGACGTCTTGACTCGACAAGGGAAGCACTTGGCCAATTTCTCGGAATATATGCATGTGTACGATCGGAATGCGCAAGCTACAGATTGTGAAGGTTACGTTTGGCTGAGAGGTGAATCTGATGAACATGGGCGTTTGCCTGCTGGAACTGAATTTGCAGGTCGAGCTTGGCAAGTAATGAGAGACCCTCAGGCCCTCTATAGAAAACGGGGGGCTCGTGGAGTTTTGAGTATTCCGTTTTGAATTGAGTCGATTTGACCGAAGTGTGGAGGAGGCATTACCGTGTGTCTCATGAGCGTCCACACCCTCATTCCTCTTGCGTTTGCCCTCTGCACTTTTTTTTCGTTGAGCGTTCTTTATGTTTTCCCGAAATTGGGCCTGATGGATCGTCCCGAGCGTTATGGCCACAATCGTCCTGCGATTCCGTACCCCGGAGGTTTGGCCTTGGTGCTGGCAGTTTCGACCACTTTGCTGGTGGCGACGGGCTTTCACGACCTTTTGATTTTTAAAGTCTTGGCTTGTGCTCTGGTTTTGGCGCTCGTTTCTTTTTGGGACGATCGGCGGGGTTTATCGCCCTTTTTACGCCTGACCGTTCAGCTCGCGCTGGCGATGGCCATTTTTTATTCCGATATTCGAGTGCACTCCCTCAATTTGCCTTGGGGTGAGTGGGATTTTGGCCTCGAGATTTCATTTGCACTCACGATTGTTTGGGTGATGGTCTTGGTCAACGCGCTCAATTGGCTCGATGGCGTGCCGGGTTTGACCAGTGGTGTTTCGACGGTGGCTGCCGGGGTGCTCTTGGTGCTTTCAATGCGTGAGGGCTTTCATGCGGTCGACCAAACTCGTTCCATTTTGCTTTCGGCATCGCTGTTGGGGGCGGCGTTCGCCTTCTTTCCATTTGAAGTCTCACCACCCAAAATGTTGATGGGGGATACCGGCTCGATGTTTTTAGGATTTTTATTTGCCGTGACCGCTTTGATTTCGGGTGGAAAACTAGCGACAACCTTGTTGATTTTGGCCATTCCTTTGCTCGATTTCGTCTGGACGATTCTGCGGCGTCTGGCTCAAAAACGCTCGCCATTCAAAGGAGATTTGTGGCACTTCCACCACCGTTTTTTAAAAGCTGGCTTGACCGAGTTTCAAGTGGTGTTGATCTACATATTGCTTTCGATCGTACTGGGCTCCTCAGCCCTGCTCCTGCAAACCCAGGGTAAAGTTTGGTTGTTTTTGGGAGTTCTGGGCCTGATGCTGATGATCACTGTTATTTTGTATTTTAGAATCCGCCGCTTTGATGATATAAAAAAGTCACCTCATCCACACCCATGAAATATCTTACTTCCGCGCTCGTTTTGTCTCTTCTTCTTTCTGCGTGCAGTCAAGGCTCGGCTTCGGTGCTTTCGATTTCCGACCAAAATTTGACGCCCGATAGCGAATTGGTTCTTTTGGGTGACGAGGCGACTTACGATTTTCATTACAATTCGAATTTATTAAATATTTTAGGAGACCCCACCGATTCGACCGTTCGATTTCAACTTCCCGGTGGAGGTACGGTGAATTTGAGCACGGTGACCCTTGCTCAAAGTGGCGTTGAAAACCACCTCACCACCTTGGAACGATGGGGCGACCAAGAAGTTTATCGTTACAGCGAGGCCTTGGCTCAACCTGGATGTCGTCGTGAATACGCCGATACGATTGTGGGAGATGAGGTTTTAATGGCTGAACTCACGCTTTGTTCGCTTGACAATGAACGCGATGCGATGAAGGCTCTGACCAGCCTCTTCACTCAATTGGTGATTACCGGTGAGGATAAGGGGCCTTACTCCCTATAAGTGGACCCAATTCAACAGATTAAAGATCGACTCTCGATTGAAGAGCTCGTGGGAGCTTATCTTCCGCTGAAACCGGCGGGCCGTTATTTGAAGGCTTGTTGTCCATTCCATCAAGAGAAGACACCCAGTTTTTTCGTGAATCCCGAAAAGCAGATTGCGTACTGTTTTGCCTGTCAAAAAGGCGGCGATATTTTTGAGTTTGTGCAGTTGATCGAAGGCATGAGCTTTAAAGAGGCACTTGAATATTTGGCTGAACGGGCTCATGTGGATTTACCCAAAAATTCTCCTGAAAAAGGCCTGCCGAAAGATGAAAAAGAACGGCTCTATTTAGCTCACGATCTAGCGAACAATTTTTTTGTTCAAAATATTTGGAACGGAGAGGACGGTCTGAAGGTTTTGAATTACCTGCGAAAACGCGGTTTCTCAGATGCCGTTCTGAAGGAATTTTCGGTGGGTTTCGCGCCTGAACAGGGTGATGCGCTTTATCGTAATTTACTAGAACATGGCTTGAAAGGCCCTGAACTTTTGAAGTCGGGTTTGGTTTTGAGCCGCGACGCCGAAGCTCGCTCTTTTAAGGATCGTTTTCAGTTGCGTTTGATGATTCCCATTGCCGATGGCGCAGGCCGTTTGGTCGCATTCGGGGGCCGTGCTCTCAAAGCCGAAGAACAGCCCAAGTATCTGAATTCGCCCGAGTCACCGCTCTATAAAAAATCCTCGATTCTATTCAATTTGCACCGAGCCAAGCCCTTCATTCGTGATGTTGAACACGTGACGGTGGTGGAAGGCTACTTGGACGCGATGGCGGCCCACCAAATGGGGGAGTCTGCGGTGGTGGCCACTTGTGGAACGGCCATGACTCACGATCAATTCAAATTGCTCAAACGTTTGACGGGCACGGTCGTGTTGGCTTTTGACAGCGATTCGGCGGGCCAAGATGCTCTGCGACGTGCGTGTTTGGAGGCCTTGCCCTTGGGTTTGCAGGTGCAGGTTCTCGTTTTAAAAAACTTTAAAGATGCGGCCGAAGTGCTGATGCAGGGAAGTTCAGCGTTCACCGAAGCAGTGGCAGGGCGAACGTCTTGGTTCGACCACTTTTTGCAGCTTTACTCGGCTCGATATTCCATTGAAGATCCAGTGCAAAAACGCTTTTTTTCAGATGCGATGCTGGAATTGATTGGGGCCGTGCCTCATCCGGTTGAAAAAGAAGCTTATCTGCATCAACTGTCTAAGACTTTGGGCGTACCTCAAGATTTGTTGCGCTTCACTTCTAAATCGACCTCGCGCTTGCGTGCAGCGGCTGAGCCCGCACTTGAAAAGCCTAAACCCGAGGTTCAGTTGCTCAAACGCTTCCTTTCATTTTTTCTCGCATTTCCATCTGAATTTGTGACCTTGTGGGAGCGTTACGAAAACCCCGAATTGCTCATGCGCGATCTGCAGGGAACCTCCGATATGGAGTCCTTGATTTTACGCCCAGATCGAATGTCTGCAGCGGCCTTTGCGCAGTTCCATTTACAGTTCGCCGATTTCTTAGCGAGCCTTGATCCAGACAGCTCGATTTCATCTGTTTACAAGGAGCAAATATCTCATTATACTCCGCAGGCGCAGTGGGACGAATCTTTTTTATTGGAGCATCCCGAACGCGCTCAGCTTCAAGCTTTACAGTTTCAAGCTCAGGTTCAGGCCTCTCAAGGCGTATCGGTGTTATCTGAGCTGACTCAGCTCATCGCTCAACTTTATCTCGCTTACCTTCGTTCTCCTTTCCATGGCTCGAACTAAGAAATTCATCGCTCATTATTCTGACGAGAATTTAGCCAAATATCCTCAAGAAGTTCGTGACCTTGTTCAGCATGGTCGCCAACGTGGTTTTGTGACTCAGCAAGAGTTGATGCAAGCGGTTCCGAATATGGAAGATGATGTGGAGTTTGCCGATGAGGTTTACACCCTGCTTTTAGAATTGGGGATCGACCTCATTGACGTGCAAGACCAAATGATTTGGGGCAAGAAAGATGCGAGTACTATTCCTGTCAAAGGTAAGTTGGTGGCGGCCAAAGCCCCTGTTGCGATAGAAGATGACGATGATCTCGAAATTCCGGATGACGAACTTTTAAAAATTGTAGAAGAGGAAGAGGCCGAATTGGACGGAGAAGAATCTCCTGAAGTTTTGGCCGATGGAGCTGAAGAAGCTGAATTGAGTGATGAAGTGGTTGAAGATGAAGACTTGAAGGCTAAAAAAGCGGTGGCTGAAGAGTCCAAGCTCAAAAAAGTGGTGGATCTTTCTGAGATCGCAAACGATTCGATTCGAATGTACCTCTGTGAAATTGGTAAAGTTGACCTTTTGACTGCTCGGGAAGAAGCGGATTTGGCTCGTGCCATTGCCCGTGGCGACCAATCGGCCAAAGCTCGACTCGCTGAAGCGAATCTTCGTCTGGTGGTTTCGATTGCTAAAAAATACATTGGTCGTGGACTTTCCTTCCTTGATTTGATTCAAGAGGGAAACATTGGTTTGTTCCGAGCCGTTGAAAAATTCGACCCGAATCGAGGGTTCAAATTCTCAACCTATGCCACTTGGTGGATTCGTCAGGCGATCACTCGTGCCATCGCTGACCAGGCCCGCACCATTCGTATTCCGGTGCACATGGTTGAAACCATTAATAAGCTCACTCACACTCAGCGTCGTTTGATGCAAGAGTTGGGCCGTGAGCCGCTCGTTGAAGAACTTTCAGCCGAAATGGGTATGGATGAAAAGAAAGTTCGTCATATTCTCAAAATCTCTCAAGATATCGTTTCTTTGGAAGCCCCTGTGGGTGCTGAAGAAGACAGCAAGCTGGGTGATTTCATTGAGGATGACGAAGCCTTGTCGCCTTCAGAACAGACCAACAAACAACTCATTAAAGAGAGCATTCATGAGATGCTGAACTATCTGACACCTCGTGAACGCAAGATTATTGAAATGCGCTTTGGGCTCAAGGATGGAATTGGCCACACTCTTGAAGAGGTGGGCAATGAGTTCGGTGTGACCCGCGAACGCATTCGTCAAATCGAAGCAAAAGTTCTGCATAAGTTGCGCGAGCACCCCAAGAGTGTCAAAATTCGTTCTTACTTTTAAACTTTATATTTATTTTTTTATGGCTGAATCTAAGAAAAAAAAATCTTCTAGCAGCGCTCGTTCTTCAGATGAGTCGTTGGTTTTAACTCGTGAAGGTCTCAAGGCTCTTGAGGTCGAGTTGGAAGACCTCAAAGGCCGAGGACGCCGAGAGGTGGCTCAACGCTTGAAAGAGGCTATCAGTTACGGAGATCTTTCTGAAAACTCGGAATATGAAGAAGCCAAGAACCAACAGGCTGTTTTGGAAGGTCGTATTATTGAATTGGACCGTTTGATTCGAGACTCTCGAGTCGTGGACGAAAACACTCACTCAAAAGCTGTTGTTGAAATTGGGGCTCGTGTCACCGTTCGTCCTGAAGGTGAAAAGAAAGTTGAAATTGAAATGAAGATTGTGGGGGCGACCGAGGCTGACCCATTCAACAATCGAATTTCAAGCGAATCTCCTTTGGGTGCTGCACTCATGGGTAACAAAGTTGGCGATATTGTGGTGGTTCACGCTCCTGCGGGCGCTGAAAGCTACGAGATCATGAAGATCGCCTAAAAACTTCTTGCACGTATGCTTAAAGAGGCCCGATGATGGGCCTCTTTAAATTTGTGAGAATTGAGTCTGTTTTATTTTCGCTTCTTTTTGGGCAGATAAGGGTCGGCCTTCTGAGATTTTCGTTGAGCTCGTAATGCATTGTAAGCTGAATTCAGTTGCTCGCGGTCCTTTTCACGCTTCCAAGCCCATCCTGCGTAAACGAGGCCGGCCAAAATCACCACGAGAATGGCGATGCGACTGCCTAGATAGGGAATGTTTTGATCTCTGAAAAATGTGACCAATATAAAGAAAAATCCCCATTCGCGCATACGAGCGGGCCAGTTGTTGGTCATTGCGTGTTTGGCCTTAAAAAGGAAGCTTCCTAGAAAGACCACGGCACCTACGATGAACAAGGGCCAGAAGTAGGCGAAATCAACCCCTGGGGTGGGGTCAAAAAGGTATTTTGGCTGAATGAGCTGTAGAGGATTCATAAGGGTGTGGGGTGAGTGCGAAGACGTTTTAATAGAAGGGCTCCAAGGCTTAAGAAAGCCATCAATGCGATGATCATTGGAGTGCGAATTCCAAAGATCAGCAGTGTATCATCCCCTCGAAGGAATTCAAGGAAAAAATGGATGCCCGAATAGCCCCATGCGAGGAAGAGGGCGGCTTTTCCGGGTTCGTCAAAAACAGTTTTTTTTCGTTGCAATTGTTGATGAGCGATCAAGAGCAGTGCGATCAACAGAGTTGCGTAAATTTGAGTGGGGTGCACAGGAACGGTGTACTTCACGCTATCGATCGAATAAGTCACTCCCCAGGGTAAATCAGTAGGACTTCCGTAGCCGTAGCCCCCCAAGAAAGCACCCACGTTCCCAATCATCATGGCGATCAAAACCGGCACACTGATAGCGTCGGCCCAGACAGCTCCATCTTCGTCGTGAGGTTTGATTTTTATGTGATACGCGACCCAGAGTCCAAATAGAGCTCCCCAGAAGGAAAGACCTTGATCCCAGATTGAGACAAAATTTTGCAGAGTGCGTAGGTCAAATCGAGGCACGTAAACGAGCGTGTGAGTGAAAAAATAAACCAATCGTGAACCGAGCAAGGCTGAGATCACAAAAAAATTTCCGTGCAAAGTTAGCAGGGTGAAATTGCCTCGACGGCGTTTGAGCCGTTGAATACTCGAATACGACGCTGTCATCAATCCAATGGCTACAAAAACCCACAAGGTTTGGATGGCAATGGTTTGTGACTGAAAGAGAACCGGAAGCATTTAAATGTTGAAAAGTAGAGTTGTATTCAAGATAAGCCCAATGGGAATGAGAAGCAAATTGGGACTTCGTTCATAGCGAAAGAATTCCGTTTTAATGTTGAGAATTCCATACCAAACAAAGAGACTGATGAGCATTTCTTTCAAAAGTTTGGAATCGGTGAGTTTGAACCCGAATGGTAGAGGATTTCCGCTGGGCCATGTTTTGCTGAGAGTGTAATAGCTCAAAATGAAGGCGATGACATAAAAAATTAGAATCCAGCCCATGAGTGCCTGCAACTCTTCGAGAATGACGGGTTCGGTGACCTCAACAGGCACAGCATCGATCCCTGCGTTGCGCTCTTTATTTCTCAATTCTCGAAGCTCCTGTTTGAGTCGTTTGCGTTCGTTCCAAACAGCCGAAAGAGCTTCCCGAGCTTCGTTTTTAACCGCTTTATTTGCGGTGAGGTAAAGGCGGAACATGGTGAAGACCTGACTGTTCACAGCACTGATGCGCGATTGAAGTATTTTCTCTTCAGGACTTTTGACGAAATGGTCTAGAAATCGAGCGAAACTTTGTACGAGCGGAATTCCGCTGCCTAAGAGTTGATTGCGCACTCGGCCCAGATCGCTTGAAACGTTGCGGTCGAGGTCGACGGGAGCGTGCAGCTCGGCCATCATGCGGCGAGTTTCGAGTCGCAATTTCTCGCGTTGGTTTTCCATTTTCTCTTTATTCAGAAAAAGCTCTTCATCTTGAATTTTTTTAAGCAATTCCTCACAGGTGTGTTCGATATAATCGAGATTGGTACTGCTTTTGATTCGGAGCAATTTATCGACCATTCCTTGAATATTCTTTTTGCGTTCAGGTTGAATGTCACTTTGATAAGTGGCCAAAAGTCCCCGGATTTTTTCGAGCATTTGGTCCACTCGTCCGAGTAGGGCTTTTTGTTTTTTCTCAAATTCAGGATCGATAGCATTTTGTGCCTCGGTGTTTTGTGTGGGGTTACTGCTTTCGTATTCCGCTTTTAAAATCGAAAGATCTTCAGCTTTGGCTTTTTCACGTTCTTCTTCGGTGGCGTTTTGCCTCACCACGTAGGCCACCTCAAATTTATATTCTTCTACCAGTCGTTGGAACGCCTTATAGCGGTTTTGCGCGGGAATGGTGCCTAATATTTTTCGAGCAGATTTATCAAAAGCCTCAAACTCAAAAGTCTCGAGATTGGTAGTGGGATTGGCTAGGCTTGAACCTGTTGAATCGCCTTTTTTAATCTCTAAAATTGAAATACCGAGCGTATTGAGTTGTTTGCGGGCATCTTCTTCGCTGGGGCTGTCAATGACACCCGTCAGTTTTTTGCCGGCACTATTGACTGCGGTGTACTGAAACGGAGGCATGGTCGGCGTGGTGGGAGCGATGGAGGACGCTGGCTTCGACGAAGCCGAAGAATAGAGGGTGAGGTCGGTGAGGTCGTGACAAGAATTCAGGGTGGAATTGTGATCCGATCATGAAAGGGTGATTTTTAAGCTCGCCGATTTCTACCAAGTTTCCGTCTTCAAAAATTCCGGAGGCGATCCATTCACTGCCTTCGAGTTTTTCTCGGAAAGTGTTGTTGATTTCATAGCGATGACGGTGCCGTTCAAAAATGAGATCTTGCCCATAGAGCTTGCGCGCCAAAGTTTTTTCTTGCAGTTGGCAGGGGTAAGCGCCCAAACGCAAGGTTGCTCCTTTGTCACGATCCTTGTGTTGACCAGGCAAGAAGTGAATCACATATTGATCAGCTCCAAGCTCGCCGTTTTCGTCAAACTCTTCAGAGCTGAGTTGTTCGTTTTTCAAATGGTGCCGAGCGTATTCAATGGTCATGACCTGTAAACCGAGACAAAGACCCAAGTAGGGAACCTTGTTTTCGCGGGCGTAACGAGCGGCTTTGATTTTGCCTTCAATGCCTCGAATGCCGAAGCCTCCGGGCACCAAAATGCCATCAGCACTGCGCAATTCTTCCCAAGCGGCTTCATCATCTTTTTCAAGTTTTTCAGATTCAATCCACAAGAGTTCGAGTTCTTGGTCTTGGTGGTAGCAGGCGATTTTGAGAGATTCGAGAACCGATAGATAAGCGTCATCGAGCCCGGTGTATTTTCCGACCAAGGCGATGCGAATGGTGTCGCGTTTGGCTTGAATTTTGCCCACGAGCGTCTTCCAATCTTCGAGCATGGGGTTCACATGACCCAAGTGCAATTTGCCCGCGACCAATTCAGCGACGTTGTATTCATTGAAATTGAGCGGAACTTCATAAATTGAACGGCAAGTGACGGCAGGAATCACATTTTCAGCTTCAACATCACAGAATTGAGAAATTTTCTTAAGAAGTTCTTGAGGAATGTTTTTATCAGCTCGGGCCAAGATCAGGTCGGGCTGAATACCAATGGAGCGCAACTCGCGCACCGAGGCTTGAGTGGGTTTGGTTTTGAGCTCTTTCGATGCTTTTAGGTAGGGGAGTAAGGTCAAATGAACAAATAATGTGTTCTCTTTTCCATACTCGTGACGCATCTGGCGAATGGCTTCAAGATAAGGCAATCCCTCGATGTCCCCAACGGTTCCACCGATTTCAACCATTACAATTTTAGCGCCACTTTGTTTGCCCGCTTCCACAATTCGATTTTTGATCGCATCGGTGATATGCGGAATGATTTGAATGGTTCCACCCAAAAAGTCGCCGCGTCGTTCGCGACCCAAAACTTCAGTATAAATTTTACCCGTTGTCACAGAAGAAAGATGATTGAGGTCTTCGTCGATGAAGCGTTCGTAATGACCCAAGTCGAGATCGGTTTCGGAACCGTCGTTCAACACATAGACTTCTCCATGTTGAAAGGGGCTCATGGTTCCAGGGTCCACGTTCAAATAGGGGTCAAGCTTCATGGTGAAAACCTTGAAACCCGCTGCTTTGAGCAGGGCCCCAATCGAGGCGGTGGCAATTCCTTTGCCTAAACTGGAACAGACTCCTCCTGTAACGAAGATATATTTGGTGGGCATGAAATC
>CAZBZW010000010.1:9925-18219 GCA_964496535.1 uncultured Candidatus Peribacteria bacterium | reverse complement strand
CGGCAATGACCACCGCTCCATTTGTATTGGTGCTTCCAATATTTACGACGGAAGACCCACTACTGATGTCGATTGCTTGATACACCGTAGTTAAATTTCCGATTGTTGTGTTTTGTACGGTTACGCCGTCTCCATCAATATCTAGAGCGACCGTGCTTGCATCATTGATGTAAACAGCTTCGGCCGCAGAACCGGTGCCTCCGATGGTGGCGCTAGTCACGTCTGCCCCCACCTTGATTCCGGTGGCAAGCCCTGTGAGTCGAATTCCTTTAATGGTGTAGCTGGTCGAAGTTCCTTGCAGGTCCAATCCCATCAGAAGTGTTCCGCTCACGGTCACGGCACTGGCACTTCCTGAACAGTCCAAAGTCAAACTTTCTGTGACAGCGGGCAGTGCAGTTGAGAGCGTGATGGTTCCTGAAAGAGCCGCATCACATGTGATGGAATCGGTTCCAGGATTGGCATTCGCGTCGGTGATGGCCTGACGTAATGATCCCGCTCCGCTGTCACTGGTGTTGGTCACCGTGTAGGTGGCTGCATAAGTCACAGGAACTTGAAATTGAATTCCAGTTGGAACCAATAAGGTGGATAAAAGTGCCCAAACGCTGATGCGCGCGAGCCACTTTTTCAGGAAGGATGCCATACGAAAGGGGTTATTTGTTTTTATTAGAAATCTCCCCATTTTAACATTTTTTGGGGTTTATTTCAAGATGAAGACCGGGTTGTGCTATTTCACCGTCACTGACTTCGCAAGATTGCGAGGCATGTCGGGGTTGTTTTTGCGGGCGAGCGCAAGGTGATAGGCCAAAATTTGAACAGGAATAATGCTCACAATGGGTGCGGCGAGGCCGAGATCAGGAATGCGAATCCAACGATCAAAAACATCCGAATTTTCAGGACTGATTCCGATAATGAAGCCGCCTCGAGATTTGATTTCCATGGCGTTTGATAAAATTTCGGCCTTTCGCTCTTCAGTGGGGGCTAAAACAATGCAAGGCACTCCTTCTGAAATGAGAGCGATGGGGCCGTGCTTGAGTTCACCACCTGCAAAACCTTCGGCATGAATATACGAAATTTCTTGAATTTTGATCGCGGTTTCAAGGGCCATGGGATAGTAGGCCTCGCGCCCAATGATCATGATGTCGGTGGCTTCATGAATTTCATGTGCCAACTCTTGAATGAGTTCTTCGTAACGGGGGTTCAGCATGTCGTTGATTTGACCGGCAGCTTGCACGAGCATTTGACGGCCTTCGTTGAGTTTGCCAGCAGTGGCGTAGGCGAGCAAAGTGAGCACGGCCAATTGAGAAGTGGTGGCTTTGGTTGAAGCCACGGCTTTTTCAGGTCCTGCTTTTAAAGGGAGCACGAAGTCAGAAGCGCGAGCCATGGTCGAGGTTTCAACGTTCACAATCGATACGATTTTGGCACCTTTTTTGCGGGCGATCTCGATGGCTTCGAGCGTGTCGGCGGTTTCACCTGATTGTGATATGGCAATGACTAAAGAGCGATCGGTCAAAAAATTCTGAGCCATGTGGAATTCAGACCCGAATTTCACGTTCACGTGCTTATGCGCAATTTCAGCAAATAGATATTCGCCGCACATGGCGACCTTTCCGGCCGTACCACAACCGATCAAGTAGGTTCCGTAAGCGTTTCGAATCAGATCGGCGACCTCATTGAGCAGTTGAGGTTCGAGGTCGATGGCGCGAGCCAAGGTTTCTTTTTGCTCCATGATTTCTTTGATCATGAAGTGGGCGTAGGCGCCTTTTTCAGCCTCTTCCAACTGCCAGTTGATGGCGATCACACGTTTTTGAATGAGGGCGTTCGTTTCAAGGTCGTAAAATCGAGCTCCTTCAGAATCGATGGCCACCATCTGTTCATCATCGAGATACATCACTTGGCGGCTGTACTCTAAAAAAGCAGGTACATCTGAAGCCACGAAAAAGGTTCCATCTTCGCCTTTGCCCACAATGAGGGGTGAGCCACGGCGCGCAGCCAGCAATTTATTTTCACCTTCGTTGAGAGCTAAAACGGCATAACGACCGTCGAGCTCACTAATGGCTTGCTTGAAGCCCGTTTCGAAATCGGCCCCGGCCTTCATTTTTTGATCGATCAAGTGAGCGAAGACTTCAGAGTCGGTTTCAGATTTGAATTCATAGCCTTCTTGCTTCAGCTGAGTTTTGATTTCGACGTAGTTTTCAAAAATACCGTTGTGCACAATCACAATACTTCCGCTTTTGTTCGAATGAGGATGAGCGTTGGGGTCGGTGACACCGCCATGCGTGGCCCATCGCGAATGACCCAAAGCCAAATGAGAGGGCTCTTGCAGAACGGCTTTCAGACTTTTGACTTCTGAAATTTTACCCACATGTTTTTCAACTTCAATGTGTCCGTCCGCTTGAAGGGCAGCGATTCCCCATGAATCGTAACCTCGGTACTCTAATTTTTTGAGGCCTTTGAGTACGAGTTCAGGGGCGTCATCGCGAGGTCCGAAATAGGCAAAGATTCCACACATAATGCAGGGATTTTAGCAGTTTTTGCTTGCAATGCGAATGCTACTTCTCGGCTCTCGTAAAATTCTCGTAGCCTGTTTTTGTCACTCGGCCCATATCTTCGATGCGCACGCCGAATTTTCCGGGCAGATAAATGCCGGGTTCGACGGTCACAATCATGTTTTCTTCGAGAATATCTTTGCTTTTTGAGCTCAGAGAAGGGGTTTCATGCACTTCCATGCCGATGCCGTGACCCAGAGAGTGGGTGAAATAGCGTGCTTCTTTGCCCATGACTTCTCGAGAGGCCGCATCGACATCGGCACATTTCACTCCGGCGCGAACGGCTTGAATGCCGGCTTCTTGTGACCTTAAAACAAGATCGTAAACTCGAGCCTGTTCGGTGCTGGGTTTGCCCATGAAGAAACTGCGAGTCATATCGCTGGCATAACCTTCAAAACTCATGCCCATATCCATCAAAACCAGGTCATTTTTTTGGAGCTTGCGATCGGTGGGCTGGTGATGCGGAACGGCCGAATTGGGTCCAAATGCGACGATGGTGTCGAAACTGAGACCTTCGGCCCCCAGTTCGTGAGCGAGCACTTGAACTTGCCACGCCACTTCAGTTTCTCGCATTCCCGGCTTGAGCCATTTTTTTATACAATCTAGTACTTTTTCGTTGATCTCTTGCGATTTTTTAAGCTTTTTAATTTCATCTTCGGTCTTGATTTTGCGCAGATTTTCGATTGGGTTTTGGGTGGGCTTCCATTTCGATTTGAGGGCCAGCTTCTTCCAGTTTTTGAGGGCGCTCACGGTGAGATGCTGATCTTCAAAAAAGACTTCAGGTTCCTTTGCGAGCATTTTTTGCAGTTTTTCTTTCCCCTGTACGTTCCATTCAATGAACTGAAAGGGAAGTCGGGGTGGATTTTTCTCCAGTTGCTGGGCCAGGCCGGTGTAGCGTGAGTCGGTGAACAGATGAATTTTCTTGTTTTTTTGAACTGCAAAGCCAAAAGTCCCCGCGAAACCGGTGAGATATTGAATGTTGATTTTAGAGGTGATGAACTCGAGCATATTTACAAAATGATTTAATCTGGTATATTCATATTATGAGTTTAGATTTTGATGATTTTTCAATTTGTTTTGAGGGTGGAGATCCCATTATTCTCGACTCTCAAGGAGAAGAACATGATATTTTGGGGCCAGGAAACTTGCACCCTTATTGTCCCGCTGCTGAGGATGCGTTTGCAATGGCAAATGCCGTGTCTCGATTGAGCTTTTTCACAGACCCCGTTGATTTGGTGGCTTACCTAAGAAGTTTACGGACGGGACGTTCCCAAAAAATGCATTTTCAAGGGAGAGTTGCCCTTAAAGATGTCGGTGTTTCTACCGCAATTGTGATGGAACCTGAAATTTTCCGTGGTTTTTTGTGTACGATGCCCAATAAACATGTCTCACACGGAATTGTTTATCGACCTTTTGATGAACGTAATCGAGGTTACACTAAAAATCAATCGTTGGCCGGTGGACGTGTTATTGATCACGATCTTATTGGCAAGAGGCCTCCTTTGGTTTTGCCCGACTGGATTTCGAAATGGAAATTTCAGCCGGGAGGTTTGAGCGGTTTCACTCTTGAATTGGAGGGTGGAGTGATGGACGGTCAGTTGGTTCCCAATCTTTATGTCCCGCCCTTTTTGGAGGCTTCCTCTATTGTTCTGAGTGACGAGTCTGACTTGAGTCAGTTGTCGGATGATTTGGGTCAGCGATTTTTTTATCGTGCGGGAACTGATCTTACATGGTTGGGTTTTAGTAAAGCTTTCCCCGCTATTGATCGTTTGGGTTACGACTTATCTACAGCTCGTCCTTTGATTCAAGGATTTCATCAATTGGTTGAAGGACGCATTTCTCTAAATGCCAACCGACTGCAGTTTCATCCTCTTCGCTCTGGACCAGTACCACCCCCTTCGACCTCAAGAGTATTTAAATTGAAACCTTAGTTCTTCCCTAAAAACCACCGCACTTTTTCTTCTGTATTTTGAGCCTCTTCGGGCAAGTCCTTGAAGAGGTTTTCGATGTGCGAGCGCTTGTAGCCCAGGGCTTCGAGAGCCTCGAACGCTTCTTCGTCGACACGAGTGGAATGAGAGCTGCCATGGTTGATCAGACTTAATTTTCCAGAGAGCTCGAGTACGATGCGTTCGGCGATTTTTTTGCCGACCCCAGGGGTTTTGCTGAGCCAAGCGGGGTCGCCGGTGTTGATGGCTTTTCGCACTTGATCCATGGGCTGATTCGTCAGAGACAGAGCGACCTTGGGGCCGACCCCATTCACATTGAGAAGCATTTCAAAAAAACTCAGTTCTTCGCGACTCACGAATCCGTACAAGGCGATGTCGTCTTCTCTCACGCGTGTGTGAATCCACAGGCTCATTTCAGGTTCGGTTTGGCTCAGGGCTGCTCCGTTGCTCCAAACCAGATAGCCGACGCCATTCACATCTAAAACCAAAGAACGTTCGTCAGATTGAATTTTTTGGCCGTGAAGGTGGCGGATCATTTTTTATGGAGGAAACGGGCGAGGAAGTCGGCTTTGAAAGCCAGAAAACTGCCTGCCTCAATATTGTAGCGAATTTCGTCCATGAGGTGAAATAGAAAGGCCAAGTTGTGCAGGCTCAAAATGCGATAACCTAAAATCTCTTTTTCCCGACACAGATGATGCACATAGCTCTTCGAAAAAGTTTTATAAATGGGAGTGGGGTCGTCGCGATAACAGGTGTTACCAATGTCGTGGCGACCGTCGAAATCCCAAAAAGCGCCGTGACGGGCGAGTCGGGTGGGGAGCACGCAATCGAACATATCGACGCCGCGCTCGATGCTGTTGAGCAGATCGTCGGGAGTTCCCACGCCCATGAGATAGCGGGGTTTGGTGGGCGGCAAATGAGGCATCACCCAATCGATCGATCTAAATTTTTGTTCAAGCTCTTCACCGACCGAAACACCGCCGATGGCGATTCCAACCGAGTCGAGCTGGGCCATGAACTTCGCAGATTCTTCGCGTAAATCTTGAAAACGATTCCCTTGAACAATGGGGAAGAGGGCTTGATCGGCACGAATCTTGGCTTTAAATGAACGTTCGACCCAGTTGTGAGTGCGACGCAGGGCAATTTTGGCTTCTTCGTAAGTGGCGGTTCCGGGGCTGCATTCGTCGAGTGGCATGATGATATCGGCTCCGAGAGCTTCTTCAATTTCAATGACTTTTTCAGGAGTGAAGCGATGGGTGGAGCCATCGAGGTGTGATTGAAAAGTCACGCCATCTTCGTCGATTTTGCGCATGTCTTTCAGTGAAAAAACCTGAAAACCGCCGGAGTCGGTGAGCATGGGTTTATTCCAGCGAGTCCACTCATGCAGTCCGCCCATTTTTTTCACTAGATCTTCTCCGGGACGCATGGCCAAATGATAGGTGTTGGCCAAAATGATCTCAGCCCCCAAATTCTCAAGGTCGTCAGGCTCGAGACTTTTGACCGTGGCTTTGGTGCCCACAGGCATGAATACCGGTGTGCGAATTTCGCCGTGTGGAGTTTTTAAAATTCCTGTGCGAGCGGCACATTCCTTGGAAGCGTATTTTATTTCAAAATCAAACATGTTTTTGAGTGAAAATATCACGGACTACATCTTCCATCGATGACTCGTGGATGGTCAAATCTTCAACAGGCAATTCTTTCATGACTCCTGCCAGTAGACTTGGAGCTTTTTCCCGTGGAATGGCGAGTGTGGCTGAAATACCATCCCATTGCAAAATCTTTCCAAATTTTTCGAGATCTTTTTTTGAAATTTCTTTCTCAAAACGCAGGCTCAATGTCTTTTCATGAACAAATTTATTGATCAAGTCTGAGTAACCGCCATCGTACAATAAACTACCGTGATCGATGATTATCACACGACTGCAGAGGCGACGAATGTCTTCCATGTAATGTGAAGTCAACAAAATGGTGGCACGAGTCTCTTGATTGTATTTTTTAAGAAAATCGCGGATGGCGCTTTGAGAAACCACATCGAGCCCGATGGTGGGTTCATCTAAAAATAAGAGTTTGGGCTTGTGAATGAGCGCTCCGATGAGTTCAGCCTTCATGCGTTGCCCCAAACTTAACTTGCGAGTCTGAACCTCTAAAAAATCGCGTGCATCCAAGAGGTCGGCCAAAAAATCGAGGTTCTTTTTGAATTCATCTTTAGGTATTTCGTACATATGCCGAAACAGTTCGTAGCTATCAAGAGGAGGCAAATCCCACCAAAGTTGATTTTTTTGCCCCATGATGATGGAAAATTGCTTCTTGAAGCTATTGGAACGTTTTGATGGTTCATAACCCAGCACCGTGAGCTCGCCTGAGGTGGGAGTTAAAATTCCTGAAAGCATTTTGAGTGTGGTGGTTTTTCCAGCTCCGTTGGGCCCCACAAAGCCCACAAATTCACCCTCTTCAATCTCAAAACTGACCGAGTTGACCGCAATTTTTTCGGTACTTTGTCGATAGAAAAAATCTTTCACAGAAGCCCATAGCCCTTCGTTCTTTTTGAAGACTGTAAAGCTTTTTTGCAGGTTCAATGCTTGAATAACTTTTTTGTTCATTTTCAGTTGGCGCTTTGGTAGCGTCTTAGAGTGAGTTTAAATAAGAGATGCCCCAGTCCATAAAAAATGATGCAGGCCGCTACAAAATACAAGACGATTCCGGGCTCGAAGCCTCCGCGAGCGATTTCAGTAGGCACCGAAACGATGAGGGCGATGGGAAAAATGAATTGAAAGAGTGGTCGTGCGGGCCCGGTGTAAATTTGACGAGGATAGCGCAGCAATTGAGTCACATTCCAAATGAATGACCCGGCTCCGTCCAAGCGCTCTAAAACTAAAATTAAAGCCCCTATGAATAGAAGAAAACCATAGAGCAGCCACGCGCCCAAAATTCCACAGACCAGGCCTAAAATGAGATTCCAGAAGGAAACGTGAATTCCGGTCACAACTACCGCGTAAACACCCAGGAGGCCTGCGAGAAAGAGATCTAAAAAGTGGTCGATGCGAATGATGTTGAAAAAAACCATCAATTCGGTCGAAGCGGGTTTTACCAGCCATTGATCAAGCTTACCTTGGCGCACGGTGTTGCTGAATTCCTCGAACGCGTCTTTGTAAAAAATGTTACCCAAACCTGTAATGAAATAATAAAACGCCAGAAGTAAAATCATTTCTCCGCGAGTCCAGCCAGCCACTTCGTCAACGTGCCGAAAGAGTGTCTCAAAAAATAAGAGATAGAGCCCCATCCATAAGCTCATTCCCACAAGAGTCACCCAAAAATTGGCCCGATATATGAGGCTTTTTTTCAGGTTGAGCCGAAAGAGCTCTGCAAAAATATGAAGGTTTTTCATTGGCCGGCGGCTTCATAAGATTTTAAACCTTTTCTGAACATCCATTCTGTGAGCAACAAGAGTCCGATCATGTAGATGGCCGACACGCCCAGCCACTGAAAAGTTTGAGGAATCCATTCAGTGGACTGAAAGAGTTTGACGGGTACATAAAACAAATATGGAAAGGGTGTGAAGTAGAGGGCGTGTTCAAGCTTGTCTGAAAATAGATCAATGGGAATGATCACTCCTGAAAGCAGGTGAACGATCGAAAAGAAGACAAAAAGCAATCGCTCCGCAGTGGCCGTCCAAAAGGCCAGCATGCCAATGAGCACCAAAAAACAGGTGTTGCTGACATAGGCCATGAGCAAGCTTAAGAACGCCCACGGCAAAATGCTCAGATTCCAATGCACCTCAAAATAATCTGGAAAAATCGCTGCA
>CAZBZW010000010.1:8838-9915 GCA_964496535.1 uncultured Candidatus Peribacteria bacterium | reverse complement strand
AAGAAAAGATTGCGCCCAAGGTCAGCTGCGGCCGCCAATAAGAGAGGGTGCACTGGCTTGACCAAGTGGCCCGACAGATCTCCGCTTGAAATTTCATTGCTGACCCGAAAGCCCACGGCGCCGAAAATGAAGCCGGCCACGATCTGTATCAACAAAAAATAGGTGAGAATGCTTTGCTGGGAATACTCTTCAATGTGACCTCCGGCCGAACGCATCACGGCCGTCCATAAAAAAGCGGTGATCATGAAACGAGCGCCCCATGATATAAAGCGTGATACGAAATCGGCTCGATAGATCAAAACATCCTGGAGCATCATTTGCGTTTGCTTCAGGTAAACGAAAGAACGATTGAGCATTTAGGCAGCTTCTTTTTGAAGTTGGTCGCTGATCGCCTTGTTCACTCGTTCTTCGAGAGTGAGCTTGGTTCGAATTTTCTTTTCGCGAATTTTAACGCCAGCCGTTTTCTTCATGAAGCGATCCGCACGTCCTTCGGTATCGATCAAAACTTTCTTACCTGTAAAGAAAGGGTGGCATTGACTGCAGATTTCAATCTTTAGCTCTTCACGAGTTGCACCTGTTTGAAACACAGTTCCGCAGTTTGCGCAGATGATTTTTGCGTCGAGATGGTAGGTGGGGTGAATTTGAGCTTTCATGAAGAACGTTTCTTAGATTTTGAAGTGGCGCGACTATAGCGATAGATCAAATAAAAGGCAAGTAAAAGCAGAAGCAGGAAGAACAGGGAGCCCATGAGCACAAATTTCATATTCAAGACTCGTATTTTGAATTGGATTTCATCGCTCTGACCGCTGGCATCGGTGACAGTGAGGCTGGCCGGATAAACTCCAGGGTTTGTGAAAGAGGTTTTGATTTCTGATCCGGTCAAACTTTGACCGTTCACAATCCAGCTGTATTCCGAAATTCCCTTGTTGTCTTTTGAGTTCATGGCGCTCAAAATCAACTCTTCGTTGATTGAGGCGATATAAACCCCTTGATCGAGTTCTGCAATGGGTGCGGAATCCTCAGGAGCGGCATCTTCTTCGTTTGAAATTCCATTAAACTCTTTTGAATTAATTAATT
>CAZBZW010000010.1:0-8828 GCA_964496535.1 uncultured Candidatus Peribacteria bacterium | reverse complement strand
TCGGTATCGGCTTGATTCTCAATCCCGTCACTGTCGGTATCGAGTGATTTTGTGGGGTCGAGAGGCCACGCGTCCGCACCATCTTGAACGGTGTCACCATCGCTGTCGGGATTTTGAGGGTCGAGACCTTTGCGCTCCTCTTCTTTATCGGTGAGACCGTCTCCGTCGACATCGTCATCTTCAGGATCCGCGATGCCATCGTGGTCCTGATCACTTTGTCGCGCGGGAGCGTGTGGGAATGCATCATCCACGTCTAAAATTCCGTCATTGTCATCGTCTGTATCCGCACCGTCTCCAGTGCCATCGCCGTCCGTATCTGCGCTTTCATCGCGATCGAGTGGGTAGAGATCCGCCTCGTCGGTCACACCATCGTTGTCATCATCAGGGTCGCTTGAGTTTCCAATGCCATCATGATCACTGTCTTGCCCCACAAAAAAACTTTTCACCACAGTGTTGTTGGCAGGGTTGTCCCCTTGGGTTTCTAGAGGGAGTACTTTGATAGTCACGGGAATGTTACCAAAGGTTCCAGGAATCCAATCTACAAAAACGGCATCACTGCTGTGAGCGAGAGCTGAAATTGGTTGATCCACCCCAATTTGCCCGGCAGGGCTTGAAAATCGAACGGCCCCCAAAAGATCGTTATCACTGGAATTATCAACGCTTGCCCAAATGCGAATTCGGCTACCCTCTAAAAGATTACTGGTGCTGAATGTGACGTTGGTCTCGGTGAGTGCTAAATCGCCTCCGGCCGCCGCAAATGCAGGCAGACTGAGAGCGAACAAACTGAACGTGACAAGCAGAGCGTGGAGAGACCGTTTCATGGTGGAGGGTTTTAGGCGCACTGTTTAAACGAGGGTGGCGGCCTCGATTTCAGTTGTTTTTTCGTTATTTGATTCTTCCGCTTCATTGCTCACAATTGAGAGGGAAGCGACTTCGTCGGTTCCTTTCACGCGCATCATATAAACACCTTGGGTGGCACGTCCGCGAGGAGGCACACTCTTCAATGGCGTTCGAAGAATCACTCCGTTTTTAGAAACCAGGAGCAAGTCACCTTCAGTGCCGGGTTCGATCACTTTTGCGGCGACAACCTTTCCTGTTTTATCGCTGAGGTTAGCGGTTTTCACTCCACTTCCTCCTCGAGTTTGGAAACGATATTCGTTGATTTTGGTGCGTTTTCCCAGTCCTTTTTGGGTGATGACCAAGAGATCTGCTTCTTCGGCATTGAGCACCACGTCCATTTCAACGAGATGATCGCCCGCTCTCAATTTGATTCCGCGCACTCCCATGGACGATCGGCCCATGCCTCGTACGTCCGATTCATCGAACTGAATGCATTGACCGTTGTAGGTCACCATCATCACGTTTTCGCCGGCAGACACCTGGCGCACCCAATTGAGGCAGTCACCTGGGCGCAATTTCATCGCAATCAGACCGTTCTTGCGCACGTTGGCGAAGTCGGCCACAGCTGTTTTCTTGATGGTTCCCAGTCGAGTGGCCATGATCAAATGTTGACCTTTGAACTGTTCGTTGCTCACCACCAGCATCGCGGTCACCACCTCTTCTTTACCGAGTTGCAATAGGTTGACCAGAGGTGTTCCTTTGGCTTGTCGAGTGGCTTGTGGAATTTCGTAGACTGGAATCTGGAAGACACGACCGGTGTTGGTGAAGACCAAAAGCTTGTCGTGATTTCGAGCGTAGCGAAGGAGTGCGATTTCATCCTCTTCTTTGGTGGTCATTCCGATTTTGCCCTGACCGCCGCGTTCTTGACTGCGGAAGTTTCCAGGAGGCACGCGGTTGATGTAGTTTTCTCGCGTTAAGGTGACCAGCATCTCTTGATTAGTAATGGTGTCTTTGGCTGAAAATTGACCGAGAGCGTGCGGTACGATTTCAGTGCGACGCTCGTCTCTATAATTGGTTCTGATTTCGGTGAACTCTTCTTGCATGATATGAGTTACCTTTTCAGGGTCAGCCAAAACACTTTCGAGTTCAGCGATCAGTGCGAGTTTTTCTTTGAGTTCATCTTCGATTTTATTTCGTTCGAGTCCGGCCAAAGTTTGCAGACGCATCTCAAGAATGGCAGTGGCCTGCAATTCAGATAATTTGAATTTTTCCATCAAAGCCGCGTGGGCGAGCTCTTTGGTTTCAGAGGCGCGAATGGTGGCGATGACCGCGTCGATGTGGTCGAGGGCAATTTTGAGACCTTCTAAAATATGAGCGCGAGCTTTGGCAATTTTGAGATCATATTGAGTGCGTCGCACGATGATCACACGACGGTGATCAATGAAGTGCAGAAGCACTTGTTTCAGGTTGAGCAGGCGAGGCTGAATGCTGTCGACCAACGCAATCAAGTTCATGTTGAACCGAGTTTGCATGGGGGTCATTTTGAACAGTTGGTTCAAAATTTTGTTGGGGTAGCTGTCCTTTTTCATTTCAATCACGATGCGCACTCCTTCTCGGTTCGATTCGTCCCGCAGATCGGTGATACCGATTATTTTTTTGTCGTGCACCAGGTCTGCGATTTTCTCCACCAAAACAGCTTTGTTGAGCTGATAGGGGATTTCGTGAATGACGATTTGAGATTTTCCGGATTTGGATTCTGTGATTTCAGCCTTCGCTCGCACAGTGATTCCTCCACGACCGGTGGTGTACATTTCTTGAATGGCCGCGTTGTCGTAAATAATACCTCCGGTGGGGAAGTCGGGACCTTTCACGTATTCCATAAGGTCGACAACTTCAAGATCGGGGTTTTTGCTGAGAGCCAAGAGTGCATCCATCAATTCACCCAGATTGTGAGGGGGAATGTTGGTGGCCATACCCACGGCGATTCCCATGGTTCCGTTGAGCAGAAGTTGAGGGATTCGAGTGGGGAGCACAGTGGGTTCTTTATGTCGTCCATCGTAGTTTTCTTTGAAATCCACCGTTTCTTTTTCGATATCAGCGAGCATTTCATCGCTGATTTTTTCCATTTTTGATTCGGTATAACGCATGGCGGCGGCGCCATCTCCATCCATCGAGCCGAAGTTACCCTGACCGCGAATGAGTGGATAACGCAGAGAGAAATCTTGAGCCATGCGCACCATCGCGTCGTAAACAGCCTGATCTCCGTGAGGATGGTATTTACCCAAAACCTCACCGACCACAGTCGCTGATTTTCGGAATCCGGCGCTGGAGCGAAGCCCCAACTCATGCATCGCAAACAAAATGCGTCGATGCACAGGCTTGAGCCCATCGCGCACGTCGGGCAAAGCACGCGAAACGATCACACTCATGGAGTATTCCAAATAGGATTCCTCCATCTCATCCACAATATTTCGGGCATTGATTCTACCTAAAGAAAAAAGGTCTTCTTGAGGTGCAGGTTTGGATTCGTCGGGCATGGTCTTTTAAGAATAGTCCCCAGCACTTTAGCACAAGCGCTCGGAATTTAAAGTTCTTCTTCGGCGATTTTTTTGATGAGCATGCCGTCGGCCTTGCCCTTGAGTTCGTTCATGAGTGCTCCCATGAGTTTGCCGAAGCCGCTTTTGTCGGTGATTCCGAGTTGTGTTTTTTGAGCACGGACCACTTCACGGATGGCTTCTTCGCTCATTTGTTCAGGCAGGTATTCCTGAAGAATCGCGATTTCAGCCTCTTCTTTTGCGGCGAGTTCGGGGCGGTTGCCGGCGTGAAATTGTTCCGCCGAATCTTTACGCTGTTTCACGAGTTTTTGAAGCATGTTCGTGATGACAGCATCGGTGATTTCGGTACCCGATCCATCCGTTTGAATTTTGAGCAATTCAGCTTTGAGCATGCGAAGCACACCCGTTTTGAGTTCGTCGCGGGCCAGCATGGCTTTTTTGAGTTCGTCTTGGAGTCCTTGATTGTTCATAATCAGAATTAAATCGCCCGTATTTTAATGGATATTTTTATGTGTGAATAGTAGAATCTGAGTTCCTCTTATTGTCGATCGTTTTGCTGACTTCGAGAAATCACCTTAAAAACTCATGAATTTATGAAAAAATTCTTCGTCCTCTTCTCCTTATGCCTCCTTTCGTTTAGTGCTTGCGCACGTTCCTCACATGAAAATCCACCAAGCGAATTGGAAGAAGTGAAAGTTCCAGAAATTTCCGGATACGTTTGGGAAGATTTCAATTCTATTTATGACCATGGTCAAGAGGTGGTTGATTCTCTGCAAAAGGATGGGATTATCCCTTTTGACCTCGATATGTATTCCAGCAGACCGACTCCGTACGGAATTTTATTCACGAATAAAGGAGAAATGAAGCAGGTTGATGCTTTGGGTGATGCTGACTACATGATTGAGTACGAAGCGGGCGTGCAGCCTGATTTTAAATGGTATGATTTTCAAAAGAAGAGTTTTTTGGAAGTTCCTGAACCCTCCTTTCAGTTGAGTGATGATAAGTTCGAGCGAATTTACAACCTTCAGTTTTCAAGTTCCGAGCCCAAATTGCTCTTAGAAGTGGGCCTGTATGATATTCACAGTGAGTCCTTTCAGGGGGGAATGGTGGGATCTCAACCTACTGAAATGCGTGGCATGGTCTATGACATCGCCAGCAATTCCTTTGAAGATGCGAATGAATCTGCTTCGATTTCGAATTATGTGGCCCAACATTGGAGTGCTTGGGTTTGGCCTGTTTGGGATAGTGCACAAGAACGCGTGGTCGAGGTGCCCGGTGGAGAAGGGTGCGGACCGTATTCCACTCTCACTTTTGTAGATTTGAAGAGTGGAGTTGCTGAATTGGTGGGAGGGAATGGCGGCTTGAATTTTGTCGATTACGTTTGCAATCCCAGCAATGGTTTCAGCCCAGACAATCGGTGGGTGATTTTATCTGGCCTCAACCGAGATGGACTTTTTGAGGTGCGCTTATATAGCCTGGATCGCACTCTTGAATTGACGCAAACAGTTCCAGTCGGCTCTAAAGAAGAAGCTCTTCAGTTCCAAGTCAGTGCTTGGGATCTCCATCGGGAGTGTCCAGCCATTCAATTCTTCAATTTCGTCGTGGTGGACTTCAATAAATAGACTTTTGGTTTGGCCTGTTCTGTGTTAGAATTAACAGATAAAATCAAGCCAATTCATGCCTGACGAAACCACACCCACGCCGATTCCAGTCGCACCCAATCCACCCATAGTGGCTTCTGCAAGCGATTCTTCTGCAGTTGGTGCAGTTACAGCACCTGCGCCCGTGGCTCCGCAGACTTCGGCTGAAGTGAAGACTGAGGTGGCGGCTTTGAAGGAAGCAGCTGAAACCACGGAGGTTTCGGCGCAAGCTCACCAACAGGCGGCCGTGGCGGCTTCGAAGCTCGATACTAAAACTTTGAAACAAGAGGAGGCGACTCAACGCAAAAAAGTTCTGGAAGCCGAACGTATTTTTCAAGAAGGTTTGGCTTCGGTGCGCGACCTCATCGCTCCTTCATCCTTTGAGGTGGCTTACGATCACTTCATGGTGGATGGCTATTACGGCCAGACTTTCTTTGTTTACAGTTACCCTCGTTATATCGATAGCAATTGGCTCGCGCCGATTGTGAACTACGACGTGACCATGGATATTTCAGAATATGTGTATCCGATTTCTTCGGAAGACATCATGAAAGTTTTGAAAAATAAGGTTGCACAATTGCATTCGTCGATTCGCATCAATGCCGAGAAAGGTAATGTGCGTGACCCAGCGCTTGAAACGGCACTTGAAGATGCCGAAACCTTGCGCACTGAGCTGCAGAGAGGCCAAGAACGATTCTTTCAATTTGGACTTTATTTCACGCTCTATGCCAAAGATTTGGATGGGCTGAAAAAAGCATCTCGAGAATTACAAAGTTTGCTGGCGGGTAAGTTGGTGCTCACCAAGCGGGCTGATATTCAGTCGGAACGAGGCTTTCACGCCACAATTCCCCTCTGTCTTGATGAGCTCGAGGTGGATCGCAACATGAACACGTCACCTCTCTCGACGACTTTTCCATTCATCTCTTCGGAACTCACGAGCAATGATGGAATTTTGTATGGGCTCAACCGTCACAATGAATCGTTGATTATTTTTGACCGCTTCTCGCTTGAAAATGCGAACAGTGTGGTCTTTGCGAAGTCTGGAGCCGGAAAATCATACGCCGTGAAGCTTGAAATTTTGCGTTCGTTGATGCTGGGAACTGACGTGATTGTGATTGATCCTGAAAATGAATACAAAGCTCTGTGTGACACCGTCGGTGGAACCTATTTGAACGTTTCACTCAATTCTGATCGTCGCATCAATCCATTTGATCTGCCCACGCCGCTCGCTGATGAAGAGCTCAAGCCGGGCGATCTCTTGCGTTCTTCGATTATCAATCTCACTGGTTTGATGCGCCTCATGCTCGGCAATTTAAGCGCTCAAGAAGAGGGTATTCTCGACAAGGCCTTGATCGACACCTACGCGACCAAGGGCATCACCATGGAGACACCTGATCCGTATCAGTACCCAGTGCCGACCATGAAAGACTTTTTTCAAGTGCTCTCTTCAATGGAGGGTGCGGTCGACATGGCTCAACGCCTTTCGAAATTTGTGACGGGAACTTACTCGGGGGTCTTCAATCAAGAAACCAACGTGACGCTCGACACCGGTCTCATGGTGTTCTCGGTGCGTGATCTTGAAGATGAACTGCGCCCCGTCGCGATGTATATTATTTTGAATTATATCTGGAGCCGTGTGCGTTCTAACCTTAAGAAGCGCATTCTGGTCATTGATGAGGCCTGGTCGCTCATGCAATATGAAGATTCGGCTAAATTTTTGTTTGGATTGGTGAAGCGCGCCCGAAAATACTATTTGGGTGTGACCACCATCACTCAAGACGTGGAAGACTTTTTGAAGAGTTCGTATGGGAAGCCGATCATTACCAACTCGTCGATGCAGCTTCTGTTGAAGCAATCGCCTTCGGCCGTAGAGCCGTTAACTCAAGTCTTCAACCTCACTCAAGGTGAAAAATATCTGTTGTTGAATTCGGGTGTCGGGCAAGGACTCTTCTTTGCGGGCCTCAAGCATGTGGCAATTCAAATCATTGCTTCGTTCTCAGAAGACAAAATTGTGACCACCAATCCTGAAGAAATTTTAGCTCAAAATGCTGCGTCGGCTCGTTTTGAAGCGGATGAGAAATCTACCGCAGAGCCTGCTGTAGAGGCGATTCCGGTTGCCGAGACTCCTGCGACAGAACCTGTAGTTGCCGCTGAACCTGCTCCGGCTGTTGAAGTTCCTGTGGCTCCTGCAGCGAATCCCGCCGATGATTTTCAAGACAACAGCGCTCAGATTTTAGAAGGGCAGCAGATTAAAGTGGAGTAAACTTGTTTTTTTATACATATTATGTGCTATAAATTAGTTTTTCCTTCTGTTTAGCATGAGAAGTCGTCGCGGTCTTGAAGACCCTACTCATTGGAATCCAGTTTCTGAAAGGCTGAAATGGCAGGGGGTTGACTGGATCAACCCTGGAATTTTAAAACAGTTTCGTGAGTTGATCCTCGCTTATCAGAACTCGGGTCTAAGTCCTTTTGAGGATGATCCTGGTGCTTACCTGCGAATGAGAGATGAGCATGATGCTCAAATAGAAACTGTCGTTGCAGGTATTGTTCGGGAAACTCTAAATAAAAAATGCATTCGAGGAGGCCAGCTTCAGGTCGATCCCTTTAGATTGGTGGAGGCTATTTCGTCCAGCCTTGAAAAGCAGAAATATATTGTTCGAGATAAAAAAACTCCCCAGCTTTTTCCGATCTTAGAGATTCTGGGTCGATTGACCCATTATTTTTTAGCTCATGCTTTCACGCATCGAACCGATCGCGACCCTTTGAGCGATTTTTTTGAACAAGTGGCTCAAATGAGCGCTGCTTCTATTCTTGCACTTCCCTTGAGGCAATCTGCCGACGTTCAAAAGTGGATGGACATTATGGGCCCAAATGGTCTGGCGTTGAATGATGAAGATCCAAATCTCACTCATGAGATGTTGAAACACAGAAACGATAGATTGTCGGATATCGTGAGATCTCAAACAGCAAAAGGAGTTCCTTTGTGCGTTATTCGAAATGATTCTTTCGAAAGAGATAAACTGCGTGACATGCAATTGGCCCCTATTCCTGACACTCAAGCCGTTCATCCAAGATTTTTGGCACAAGTAAATTACATCGATGTTACCGTGGGATTGGTGGAAAATCCAAGAAATGGTGAACAATTTTTATCTAGAAAAAGTGCCGACGGGACTCGTGTTGCCTCATTGGCATTGAGTAATATTCCGTTTCACGTGAATAGAAATTCTTACGAACTTTCTTTTTTAGATATGGGTCCTGAAACACTCCAACGAATTATGGGGGCACGCCGCTATGAGTTGGTCCGCTGGGATATTCTTCGACATCTTATTCAGCTCGTATGTCGTGCTGAAGCTTTGCCCACGGATCTATTCGATATGCCCAAGATAACGTCCAAGACTACTGAGCCGACTGCCATCTCAATAGACGGTTCAGATGGTGAATCGGGAGAGTCATCGGATGGATTGCAAACAGAAATTGTTGCTCAAAGAATTTATCCCAAAACTCTCTCTAGAAGATTCATGGATGCCCTGAGCGATCAGCAGCCTCATGATTCTTCTGAATCTGGACAACCTCAGCCCTTGACTGCAGTTGTGGCACACACACGGCTTCTGCCTGTCATTAGACGTTTGGTGAGGCAGTCTGACGGTACCTCCACTTTAAGCCTTACTTCTTGTCGTCCCAGCGAAGAGGCTCAGCGGGCGGCTTTAAATCAGGGAATTTCTCTACGGATGGGTATAGAATTGATCGACCTAAAAACGGGCGCAACTATTGGTATTTTTTCACCTGATGAGGT
>CAZBZW010000009.1:14408-18233 GCA_964496535.1 uncultured Candidatus Peribacteria bacterium | reverse complement strand
CAAATTGCCCAAAAATGATGTGCAAGCTTGGCTGGACACAAACGATCACGGCCTATCCACAGTACTTCATGACAACCTGAGTAAATTAGTGAGCGGCTTTAGGGGTGCTGAACTGCCAAAAGCTACGGTTTTAGGGATTGTGAAAGCCGCTCAAAAAGCCGAACGCACTCCCAGCCCTGAAGTGCAAAAGGAACTTCGAAATCTCGCTACTTTTGTCGACTCATTGGAAGCAGTTCTCACTCCTGAAGAAATTCATGGGGAGGCCTATACCGATCTCGCCACCTTACCCGAAGACCATATCTTAAGCCACCTAGGCACGTCCTTAAGAAATGGGAGGGGTATGCTGAACAACCCATGGGTAAACCGCATGATGAGCGACACCATGGCTCGCACTTGGATCAACGAAATAGGAGCCGACGATTTAGAGGAAATCATCCATCTAGCCATTGATTTTGGAGGAAGTAAAACAGCCATTGGAGACATGGGAATCCGCGTGGGAATTGGAGGTTTTGTCAAACCTGTTCCGCTAAGAATTGCAAGTTACGTGATGGGAGCCATGGAAATGGCCTCTCGCTTCGAAGAAAGGTTTGGAGTGGCACCGCACGTTGAAGTCTTTACAGGTCAAGAAGGCGCCATTGCTTGCAATGAAATGGACGGCAACCTAGTGAGAGGCAACACGAAGCAAGCCTTTGACTTCATGCGAAGATTTGTAGAGAGCACATATCCAGCTCTAGCCGATCAATTTTCGACCGTCGACGACATTCCTTGGGAAACAAGTGAGAAAACCAAGGCTTTATTGGATTATTTTGTAAAAATTATTGAAGAAAAAGGAAACGACGTCTACTTGGCGAAAATTGGAGAAGAGTTGAGAAAACGAGGGAGGGAACGTGGCGGAGAAGAAGGCGAAGACAACTCCATGCGCTACGCAGTTTTTCACGCCCTTTGTTTCTGCGATATACCCGCAATCACTCAGTATTTAAGAAATTCAACTCATCTCAAACGGATCGTCACCATCGGAGCAGGTGCCGAAAGAGAATATACCTATGTCAGAAAAATACTGACCGATGAATTTTCGGCAGAAGGCTTTAACGAATGGCTGAGAGAAAATGATAAAAACCATCTGTCTATGGAAGAAGGGCAAGGCCCCCTAAAAACACGAGCCAGCATGATCATGGATGTGGGCGGAATGCCTCCTTACTATCTAGGCGAAGAAGGAGGGGATCTTGCTTTAGATGAACTGAGGAATGCTCAAACGGTAGATGAGGCAATGGAATTGGTGAGAAGAAGAGTGGAAGCTGCATCCAAAATTGGAACAGAGACTGATTTTAGGGGCGGTAAAATCCCAAGAAACGTGGTGGAGGCAAGAGCGTTTGTAAGGGGCTTGGCAAGCATGGTCAGCCGTGTTTCAATTTCAAAGTTATGGGAAATATCTAGAAGTTAACAAGACTCCATGTCGACTCAAAAACTGAATTCCATCCGAAATAAATATATTGGGAGGGCTCAAAACCTAGATCTCTATGGCGTTTGTATTTCTCACGCCAAAGATGCTCATACATTCGTCGATATAAACGGAAAAGAATACATTGACCTCTTATCTTCGGCTTCTTCTCTGCCTCTCGGCTATCAACGAAATGATTTGGTGCAAGCCTATGTGGACCAATGCGAAAAGGTTCCCCACACATGCACGGTGTACACTTTTGTAAGCATCGTCAACGAATACGCACAAAAACTGACCCGAACCAGCAAAATTAAAAACGCAAAAATGTTGTTTGGAGCCTTCGGCTCTGATTCGATCGACGCGGCCCTCAAATGTGCCCAAGCTTATACGGGGAAAAAGAAATTTATCAGCTTTCAAAAGGCCTATCACGGTGGAACATTTTTATCGTTGGCCAGCAACGGGTTTCAAGGGTTGAAAGAGAACCTTCATCTGCCCGAACTCTTCACACATTTAAAGTATCCGACGACCGAAAATTACGAAGAAACCATGGGCCAAATTGAAGCCATATTGAGAAACCGGCGCTCTATTGATGGAAACCATCTTAGGAGATGGTGGAATTCTGACACCTCACCCCAAATTTTACAAAAAAATACAAGCTTTACTTAAAAAGTATGGAGCAATTTTGATTCTAGATGAAATTCAAACCGGCATGGGAAGAACCGGAAAATTCTGGGGCTATGAACATTTTAAAATTCGCCCCGATCTCTTTTGTACGGCCAAGGGTCTGGGGGGCGGTTATGCAACGCTCAGTGCCTGTATTGGTCGAGCCGAAATTATCGATAGTCTTAAGAACTGCCAAAACGCCTTCACCTTAGCAGCTCATCCGGCCAGCTGTGCTGTAGGACTGCAGGTGATTCGAGCCATTTACGATGAGAAACTGATGAGCAACGCTCAAAAGATAGGGAAAATCTTGAAAAGATTCTTTGAAAAAGAATTGAAAAATTGCAGCTTATTTGAAGAAGTGAGAGGGAAAGGCCTCATGTTGGGAATCGCGCTCAAAGGAGACATCTCTATGGGGGCACATATCGGCAAAATCTGCCTCAGTAAAGGGGTATACGTGGGTTATTACGGGAACAACAACAATGTCATTCGAGTTCACCCAGCACTCACCATCACCTCAGATTTAGCTTTGAAAGGCGCTAAAAAAGTGGTTGAAGCCATTTTAGAGTTTGGAAAAATTTCAAAACATTAAGCATTGAATCATTGTTGCCATGTTCAAAAAAATATATAAAGTCAGGGCAATATCTTTCTTTCTTCAGTTCCTAATATTTTTGAATGATGGGTTCTCCTGCAGCAGACAATTACAGCCAATGGGTCGAAGAAAGGGCTCAAGAAGGGCATGATATCAGTATCGTAACCGCTGAAAGCACTGCGGACTTAGAAGATTTAGCAAGACGCTTGGGCTGCCAACTGGAACAATTGCACAAAACTGTCATTCTAAACTACGTAAGCAACAAGGTGCGACACTTGGTGGCAGTCATTGTGCCTGCTACAGCGCGAGTGGATACAGAAAAAGTTGCAGGTGCACTCGGGGTGATTCCAGCCAAAAAAATGAAATCAGCTCAAAAAGAAGTGATCACAGAAGGAACGGGCTTTGTACCCGGAGGAATTCCACCCGTAGGCTTTGAAGTGACTCGCCTCTTGCAAGAAGGAGTGACACGGCACGATCAAATTTTTGCTGGTGGAGGCAACAATCTCAACAGTTACACTCGACTGAATCCTCAGTCGATTCTCAATCTCTATCCCGATACGAGAGTCGGCGACTTTGTAGAATAGACTTTCTAAGCTGCTTCATCCAGAAGCTTTGAGTAAGTGGGTTTCGTGATTTTACCCACGGCAAAACGCATCCAAGTCGATCCATCACCCATTGTGGTTTCCACACCAAGGCAACCTGTTTTAATCAAAACATCTTTCGTGTGCACACCGGGCCTGAGCCTTAAGAAGACATAAAGACCCAAAGGTTCATCCAATTGGTCCTGAAGGATATGAGGCTGATCAGGTTCAAAAATATCGTCAAAGTTTCCCGAGCCAATTAAATATTGATACAAGCCCTTTCGTTCTTGACCCCAGAATTGATGCAATTCACGCAATTTTTGCGCTTGAACAGGAGTGGGAGTGGCCAAGGCCTCAGCCAAGGCGCTGCGATAACGCCCATTACCCGCAGAAAGAGTCATGTTCAGGTTCTGAATCCTTCCAAAAATTTCATCATTAGGAGATGTATAGACTCCGATGCGCTCCCCACAAAATCCATGAGTCTTTGAAAAACTTTCCAAAATAACCACTCGATCACGAACGAGTGGGTCGTGCAAAACCCCAGCCATCAAAGC
>CAZBZW010000009.1:5864-14398 GCA_964496535.1 uncultured Candidatus Peribacteria bacterium | reverse complement strand
GAATCACCGCCCCTGGGTTATTGCTGACCACTGCTGCACAAGCTGCTTGAAGTTGGGCATCGTCAATCTGAGTGCCCGAAGGATTTCCTACAGGAGTGATGCACCAGAGATCCAGCGGAGGATGAGCGAAATCCACTTCAGGCTGACCGGCGTAAAAAGCCTCCACCTGTTCTGGAGTGAGATGTAACAATTGAGTTGCATCTGTAGGTAAAGAATGGACTTCGGCCGATTGACCCCCATTGGACCTTAAGTTTGTGATGGCATGCCAAGTTCCAAAACTATTGTCAGGATGCACAAAACGAGCCGGGCGACCCGTTTGTCGAGCCCATTGCACCATGGCCGAAGCAATGTCATCCAAGCCTCGCATTCCCCCTCCCACAATTGTTGAATTACGGGTCAATGTTTCAAGCAAACCGGACACTGCATCAAAACCATAAGAAGTGTCGAAGTAATTCATAAGAGCTGCTCTGGAACGGAGCGACCCTTGAGAAGTGAGATCGTAACCAAAACCCTCTTCTTCCAAAATCTCTCCGTGAAGAGTGTGAGCCCTCTGAATGAATTCTAAAGCCATATCTCTAAATTCCGGAGCTAAATCGACATCCCCAATCGAAAGTAAACCTATCTGATCTGGATCTTGTCCCAAAACTTCCAAGACTCTGCGAGCCACCTCTCCACACATTCCCGCGTAACGAATCGCAGCACCCTGATACCGTTCAGCAATAGCCCGATTGCTAAAGACTGCATCTAAAACTTTCCTCAATTCAAATCTAACCGCATCTACAGGACCTGTAGAAACTTCTGCCCCACCATCTAAACCTGTCATAGCGGTCAAAACTTCCACAGCACGAGCGCTGACATAAGGATCTGGAGCTCGTTGTACGGAAGAGGGCATATGTCGAAGGGTTCCTAAAAAATTGGAAATAATTATTCCATGAACTAGCCATAAGTCAATAAAAGAACTTGCGGAACCCCAAACTTAGATTTAAGATAAATACCTTTTTAACAGAAAACCTATGCGTGTTCATGAAATTAAAGGCTGTTCACCTACGTGGGAATTGAAAGGAGAAGGGGAATCCGTTGAAACAGAAATAGATGGAAGCAGAGTAGTAGCTCGTTTCCACATGGAAACTCCCCTTGCCGAATTTACGCAATCAAGAATTTTTCTTAGTAGAGTTAATCGAGATGAACAGGATGTCGAAGCACCCTCTCAAGAAGTGATTGGAGCGCTGACACAAGCAGCCAGAGCTCAGCTGAATGAAGCATCGCGTCAACAATGATTTTATGCAAAATAGGAGGGTCTAGGATTTCAAACTTTATATCCATCCCCTCCTAAGAAAAGGGGCATTTTTATTTTTAACCCATATTTATATGGAAACAGGCAATACAGCATCCGTTACGACCGCGCGTGAGGACGACACTTTGTTCAGCCAGGAGCCTGTCCAATTAACCGAAACAGAAAATCGACAAGCAGATGAAGGGTTCGAGCGAGAACTGTCAAATCCTTCTGCGTTACTGGATAGAGCCCGCGTAGCAATTCAAAGGAGGTCTCCAAATTTAAGCGCTGACAAAAAAGAGCTGATCGCAAGAACAGCAGTGACTGACTTACTAGCGGCTGTAGCCAAGGCAACCAGAGAGGCCACTACATTGACATCAGACAACACACCAGATACAACTCTCTAGCCCCCGAGTGATCGCGCATTTGCCCTCAAAAGCAAATGTGAGGAAAGTCCGAGCATCATCAGGCAGAAAAGCCGTTAACGACGGCCGCACGCGAACCTCAAAAATCGCGCGTAGGGAAAGTGCCACAGAGACGATTGAAATGAAACGCCCCCTCTTCCTTTTGTGGGAATGGGGCGCCCCGTCGTAAGGCGGATGGCGCGGTAAACCCTTTTCGATGCAAGGTGAGACTGGGAGTTTGGAACCGCGAGCCTGATCGCCCAAACTACTCACCGCTCGAGCCGTTCAGCAATGACCGGCCTAGATCGATGATCACACTGGCTTCGGCCAGGACAGAACTCGGCTTATGAGGGGGCTATTTTGAGTTGGGGCGACTCAACAAACCTGTTAAACTGCCCGCGCATGAAACGTTCTCAGCTGATTCTCGGCCTTCTCAAAATTCCGCTCGATTTCCTCATGGTTTTCGCTGGATTTTATTTCGGGCTTGAACTGCGCAAAAGCGGCGATTTCATTCCTCGCCTACAACTGCATCCGCTCGATTTGAATCTGATTCCATCGACAAATGATTTTTTCACCATTCAATGGGTTGCGGCGCTTTTGCTCGTGCTCAGTTTCGGATTTTTCTCTCTCTATGCCTTCCGCACGCGCGACTCGCTTCTGCACGAACTCAAACGCGTGGCCAAACACACTCCCGTGTGGGCATTGATCGTGATGGCCTATTTTTTCATCACACGCAACTTCATGTTTTCGCGGCTGGTGCTCATTTACAGCCTGACCTTTTCAGCCCTGCTCGTGCTCATCGGCCGCATTTTGCTCTACGGAATCAAAATTCTCTTCTTAAAAAATGGCTGGGGGCAAATTCGCGTGATTCTGTTGGGCAACAACAAAATGAGTCGAAAGCTCGCTCAAGTTTTGCAAAAAGATCCTCGATATTTCTTGGTGGGAATCGCACAAAAACCCATGGATTTGCCGGAACTTTTCGAGAAAAATAAGGTAGATGGCTTGATTCAAAGCACCGAAAATTTGACGGCGGAAGAAGAGCGTTTTGTGCTCGAAACCTGCGAATCTCAACAAGTTGATTATCATTTTGTGCCCGATGTGCTCTCGATGGAACGCAGCAATCTTGAATTTTTGCAGTTTGGCAAAATTCCGGTCTTGCACTTGCGACCCACATCACTCGAAGGCTGGGGCAAGGTTTGGAAGCGCCTCATCGACATCTTCGGATCCATCGTGGGCCTCATCGCTCTCTCTCCCTTATTGATCGCCATTGCCATTGCCATCAAACTCGATTCCAAAGGCCCCGTGCTCTTCACGCAACTCGATGACGGAAGCCCCGCCCTCAGAATTGGTCAGTATGGTCGCCCCTTTCAATTTTTCAAATTCAGAACCATGGCGCCGAACTCTCACAACAAACGTTATGAGGAATTGGCTGAACACAACATACGAAAGGGTCCCATTGTGAAGATCAAAAATGATCCACGCGTCACTCGTTTGGGCCACTTTTTACGCCGTTTTGATCTCGATGAACTGCCCCAACTCTGGAACGTGCTCAAAGGCGATATGAGCCTTATTGGGCCTCGCCCTCATCTGCCCGAAGAGGTCAAAAACTACCAAAACCACCATTATTTTCTACTCCACATCAAACCCGGAATGACCGGCTGGGCACAAGTGAACGGTCGCAGTGATCTCGATTTCGAAGATGAAGTGAAGCTCGACAGCTACTACATCCGCAACTGGTCTTTAATCTTAGACTTCAAAATTCTCTTCAAAACCATCGCGGTGATTTTTCAAAAACATCAAGCGGACTGAGCCTTGCTCTAGCGAAATTTCAGGCCTTCCGCTAAACTCTCCCCATGTCTCTTCTCAGCTTTATCGACCGAATTTTAGGCGCTCCTCACGAAAGCGATCTCAAGCGAATCCGAAAGATCATTCCTAAAATTCATGAATGGGAAAAGGAATTTCAAGTATTAGAAGCCGCCGATTTACCGAAAAAAACTCAAGAATTTAAAGATCGTGTGGCTCAAGGTGAAAGTCTTGATGCGCTTTTACCTGAGGCTTTTGCTCTGGTGAAGCGAGCATGTCAGATTTTGAAAGGAACAAGCTACGAAGTGCGCGGCCACACTCAAGTCTGGGACATGGTGCCCTACGACGTGCAATTAATCGGAGGTGTGGTGATTCATGAAGGCAAAATTTCAGAGATGAAAACGGGTGAAGGTAAGACCTTGGTCTGCACCCTACCCGTCTATTTGAACGCCCTTTCTGACAAAGGCGTGCACCTGGTGACAGTCAATGAATATCTGGCTGAACGTGATGCCGACTGGATGGGCCTGCTCTACAGCGCCCTCGGTCTCACCGTCGGAGTGGTCAAACATGGCCAGTCTCCACTCGAAAAAAAGGCCGCCTACGCCTGCGACGTCACTTACGGAACCAACAATGAATTTGGATTTGATTATTTGCGGGACAACATGGCTCCCAGCCTCGCTCAACAGGCTCAACGACCACTCAACTTCGCCATTGTAGATGAAGTGGACTCGATTTTGATTGATGAAGCCCGCACCCCGCTCATCATTTCGGCACCCGCTCAAGAATCCACCGAAAAATATTTGAATTATTCTCGACTCGTACAGGGTCTCAAACAGGGTGAAGATTATGACATCGACGAAAAACAAAAGGTCGCCACACTCACCGAAGCCGGTATTCAAAAAATGGAATCCCTTCTGAAAGTGGACAATATTTATACCGAACGTGGCTTTGAAGAAGTGCATCATCTTGAACAAGCGTTGCGAGCACAGGCGGTCTACAAACGCGACGTCGACTATGTGGTGAAAGACAATAAAATTTTGATTGTGGATGAATTCACCGGTCGTCTGATGGACGGACGTCGTTACGGACAAGGATTGCATCAGGCTATTGAAGCAAAAGAGGGTGTCGAAATTCAGCGCGAAAGCAAAACGTTGGCGACCATCACATTTCAAAATTATTTCCGTCTCTACAAAAAACTCGCCGGAATGACAGGGACCGCGCTCACCGAACGCGAAGAATTTGAAACTATTTATGGGCTTTCGGTGATTCCAATTCCCACACATCGACCCGTAACTCGCGATGATAAATCAGATTTAATTTACAAAAATGTGGCGGGCAAATTTCAAGCCATCGCACAAAAAGTTCAAGATTTGCACGAAAAAGGTCAGCCCGTTTTGATCGGAACCATTTCAGTCGAAAAGTCAGAAGCACTTTCGGATGCACTGAAAGCCGTGGGCATTCCCCATCATGTGCTCAATGCCAAACAGCACGAACGTGAAGCTGAAATTGTGGCTTTAGCAGGACAAAAAGGCGCAGTCACCATTGCCACCAACATGGCCGGGCGCGGAACCGATATCAAGCTCGGCGAAGGCGTGTCAGAACTCGGCGGACTCTATGTGATCGGTAGCGAACGCCACGAATCACGCCGCATCGACAATCAATTGCGAGGCCGCAGTGGACGTCAAGGAGACCCAGGAACCACTCAATTTTATGTATCGATGGAAGATGATTTGATGCGCATTTTTGGTGGATCTCGCATGCAAGACATGATGGAACGACTCGGCGTGCCCGACGACATGCCCATCGAAAATTCATGGATCAGCAAATCATTGGAAGGTGCTCAAAAACGAGTGGAAGGTCACAACTTCGACATTCGAAAACATCTCGTGCAATACGATGACATCACCAATACGCACCGCGATATCATCTATCGTCGTCGCCAAGAAATTTTGGCCAACGAAAACTTGAAAAACGACATGATCGTGATGATCGAAACCATCGCCGAAAAACTCGTGCTCACTCACACCGGCGAAACACGCGAACTTTGGGAACGCGTGATGGCGATTCACAAAGATGCTGTCACTCCTATCGCGCTCGAAACTCTGGAACCACTCGACACCGAAGCTCGAATCACAAGCATCAAAAACTATCTCCGTGAAGAATATCTTGAAAAAGAAAAAGCTCTGCCCGACCCTCGCATGATGCGTGCAGGTGAACGCATGGTCGCCTTACGCGTGCTCGATACTCTTTGGATGCATCATCTCACTGAACTCAAAGAATTGCGCGATGCCGTCGCACTTTCGGGCTACGGCCAACGCGACCCTCTCGTGGAATTCAAAAACCACGCGTTTAGAATTTTTGAGGAGCTCATCGATCGCATGGAAGAATCGACGGTTCAAGGATTATTCCGTGTGAAAATTCAGGTGAATCCAGCCCCCACTCTGCCCGTAAACAGCACGGTATCGACCACAAAAGTGCCCACCGAAGCCGAACTCAAAGAAGCAGGCCGTAACGATGTTTGCCCTTGTGGCAGTGGCAAAAAATTCAAGAAATGCCACGGAGCTTAAAACTCCTCCACCTCAAAGCACGCGAGCAAGGTGTCGAGCGCCAGGCGTGCATCTTCTTGTTTTAAGAAAATCGAAAACTCGGTGTAAGTCGAAAAAACTTCGACCACATTGATGCCCTGAAAGGCGATGCGCTCCAAAATCATATATAAAAAGCCGGGCTCCGCCGCATAATTCTCGCCAAAAACCACGCCAATCCCGGTGATTTTAGTTTGAATATGAATGGGCTTTTCAGGAATGGAGCGTGATAAATCTTCCAAAAAACCCTGCTCCACCAGCATGGTGATTTCGCGACTCCCCTCACTCACATTCATGTAGCCATTTTTGATGGTCACCATGCGCTCAAATCGTTGCACATGCCTCAACAGCTCCAAACTTTTAGAGTAAGTGACCGTGAATAAATTGGGCTGAAGAATGAGCTTATTGAGGGCAAAATTATGAAATTGCTTCTTGGTTTGTTTGTCAAAATCACGCTGAATTCGAGACAGGCTCATCAAAAGAGCACTCTCCTGCACATCCTTCTTGAGCTGAGCCTCCACCAAGGGTTTGAGAAAGCGCGTGAGCTGAGACAAATTAAAAAGACGGTGCTGTAGGCCCGTCCTCAAAAACCGATTGACAAGAATCATTCTACCCAAGGAATCCGAAATTCTCAACATAAGTTAGAAACTTAACAAAATAGTATTGTTTTTTAGATTTTTTCAAATTTCCGTGCATTTTTCAAGGTGAAACGCTTGAATCGGATCAAATCATTTTTTATGAATCTTTCAGAAACTCCATCGTCAACACACGAAAGAGAAGCCTGGAAAGTGGGCGGCACCATGGCCGGAAAAGTAAAGGACGTGCTTCACCATGCATCTCAAAAAGAAGTTTCACCTGTCATTGTGACGTCGGCCCTCAGAACAAACGAATTCAATACAACTTCCACATTGATCAAAGCGGCACGAGCTTTAGAGCAAGGTGATTTGGCCAGTGCTCAGACAATGGTGGATGCAGTGGCAAGAGTCACATCAGGAATTTTGACTGAAGATGGCTGGGCGGCAGAGAGTGGGCCACAACAAGTGGTGCAAGAAATGTGTGAGGCCTTCAAGGCACAATTGCAACGAGTGGTGAATGAAAGTGGCGTGGTGAGAGGTAAAGATCGAGCATGGCATGCGTTCATACCACAATCAGAGGGTGCGGAAACACAAATTCACATCAGCACATTTGGAGAAATATTGGCTCGAAATATTTATGGCGCCGCCATGAGCGAGCTAAAAATCAATGGGTCGACATTAGACCTCTATGAAGCTGGGGACGAATTGCCTGAATTGGCAACAGGCATCGTCGTAACAGGAGGAGATATTCGTCGACATGAAACAGAAACAGGATTCAGTGATATCAGCGGTGCAAGCATCGCCATTCATGCAGGAAGAGGAACAGTCAAGTTCTTTGTGATTAAAGATGACCCTATTTGTGAAGGCGACCCACGAAAGGGAGGATCCAGTAAAGTAGTGCAAAGTTTGAGTTTAGATGATGCAATTGTGGAGTGCTCTCCAGAGGGCAGAGCGGCTGGGGTGGTACATCCCAATGGATTGATCTTGCTTCGGGATCATGCTCTAAAAACAGGTGCTCAAATTGAGGTGACTGTGGGTAGCTTAGAAGACCAGGAGCGTCGCACACGGATTTCCAATGGAATAAACGCTAACATCCAAAGCGCTATCGCCGCCTAAATGACCCCATTCTTCCCCATCGCCGCACAAGTTCAAACCATCGCTCAAAATTGGGGAACGCCCGTTTTTATTTACGATGAAAAAACTCTGATCGAAGCGGCGCAAGAATGCCAAGCTTTAAGCGCTCCATTTGGGCTCACCGTGCGCTACGCACTCAAGGCAAACCCCAATCGCTATTTTTTGAAACTATTTCACGAGCACGGCATTCAAATGGATGCCAGTTCCGCCTTTGAAGCAGAGCGCATCATGGCTGCGGGAATTCCGGCGAATCACATTCTGCTCACCGCTCAAGAGCTTAGCCCTCACCTGCAAGAACTCATCGATGCAGGAGTCGAATTCAACGCGTGCTCGTTGCATCAACTTGAAACTTACGGAAGGCTTGCTCGCAGGCCTTCTGAGATCAGCGTGCGCATCAATCCAGGTGAAGGTTCGGGCTTTCATCGCGGAGTCGACGTCGCCGGAGCTGAAGGCAGTTTTGGAATTTGGCATGAACAAATTACTGAAATTCTAGAAACATTGAAGCGCCATCAACTCACAGTCAAGCGGGTGCACACGCACATTGGCTCAGGGAGCGATCCGGCCGTTTGGGGCAAGGTGGCGCAACTCAGCATCAAGCTTTTGCATCATTTTCCTGATGCTCGTATTCTCAATTTAGGAGGAGGATTTAAAATCGCACGAGTTCCAGGAGAAAATGCCTTTTCATTTGAAACATTCTCACCGCTCATTGAAGAAATTTTCACAAAATTCGCCCAAGAAACCGGACGAAAAATTCAGCTCGAAA
>CAZBZW010000009.1:0-5854 GCA_964496535.1 uncultured Candidatus Peribacteria bacterium | reverse complement strand
GAGCCAGGAACTTTTTTGGTGGGCAATTCCGGGGCACTGCTCACGCGCATTCAAGACATCACCGAAACTCATAAAAACCGCTTTCTCAAAGTGGATGCGGGCATGACCGAAGTGATTCGTCCTGCCATGTACGGCTCACGTCATCCTTTTGAATTGCATTCAAAAAATCCATCCGAAAAAGAGGAATCTGTGCACATTGTGGGGCATTGTTGCGAAAGTTCCGATGTGCTCACGGCAGACGAAGCCATCGCTCTACCGCACGCTGAAATCGGCGATCTACTAGTGATGGGCGGCACGGGCGCGTACTGCGCTAGCATGAACACGACTCACTACAATTCCTTTCCACAATGTCCTGAAGTTGTCATTCAAAAAGACGGCACACTCAAAGAAATTCGCCGTCGTGAAACGATGAAAGAAATGCTCACGCTGGAAGTCTAATCTCCCAAATACACATCTCGAACTTTGCTTCCTTGCGCAGGCCCCACAAGACCGCGTTCTTCGAGGGAATCCATAATACGAGCAGCACGAGCGTAACCGATTTTCAAATAACGTTGCATTGAAGAGGTGCTCGCCGCCTTACGATTTTTCTTCAAACATTCCACCGCCAAATCGATCAATTCATCATCGGTTTTCGTTTCTAGCGACATGTCCGGAATTCCTTGAATCGGTGCATGTTTCACTTCTTTTGAAGTGATATCTTCCAAATAATGAGGCTCGCCTTCGAGCGTCAATTTGAGACGATTGGTGATGGCCGTCACTTCATCGGTTGAAATATAAATTCCTTGAATACGGATGGGCTTGCCCATGGTTCCCGACAAAAAGAGCATGTCCCCTTGGCCCAACAAATCTTCGGCTCCTTGCGCGTCGAGAATCGTGCGTGAGTCAACTGAAGAGGTCACGGTGAACGCAATGCGGGCTGGAATATTTGCCTTGATCAATCCTGTAATGACATCAACCGAAGGGCGTTGGGTCGCCACCATCAAGTGCATTCCAACCGCTCGCGCCATCTGCGCCAAACGACAAATCGATGCCTCCACTTCTTTCTGCGCTTGCATCATCAAGTCAGCCAATTCATCAATCACAATCACAATTTTGCTCATGCGATCGGCCTCACGTTTGCCACGATTGTAATCGTCAATATTGCGGTGTCCACCCTCCGCACAAACCTTGTAACGACGGTTCATTTCGGCCACGGCCCAGCGCAATGCGGTCGCGGCTTTTTCGGCATCGGTGATCACCGGTGTCAGCAAATGAGGCAAACCGTTGTAGAGCGAGAGTTCCACTTGTTTAGGGTCGATCATGATAAATTTCAACTCGCGTGGAGAGTTGTTGTAGAGCATCGAAATCAAGAAACTGTTCATTCCCACGGACTTACCGGAACCCGTTGCACCCGCAATCAAAAGATGCGGCATCTTGGCCAAATCAGCGACCATTGGAGTTCCTGAAACATCACGACCCAAGGCCAATTTCAAATCAGATTTCAGTTGTTTATAGGCGGGAGTTTCCATCATTTCTCGCATGCGCACACTTGAACGAACTTCATTGGGAACTTCAATTCCCACCAACGACTTGCCCGGAATTGGTGCTTCAATACGCACGGCCGACGCGGCCAATGCTAATGCCAAATCATTTTTGAGCGACGTGATTTTCGAAAGTTTCACGCCATCCGCCGGACGCAATGTGTATTGGATAACAGTAGGCCCAACATGAACTTCATGCATGCTCACGTCGATTCCAAACTGCTCCAATTTTGATTTGATCATCGTGGCCTTGGCCTTCAAAACTCCGGGGTTCAGCTCGCCCATCGGCTCTGCGGGCGCCAACAAATCAAGCGACGGATACTCCCATTTTCCTTGAGGCAATTCAACTTTCTGATCCACCAAAACAATCTCACCATCCACGTCGCTCGACTCATCCAAAACATCTTCCATTTCATCTTCTGAAACTTCACGAATCGACAATGCATCTTCGTCATCCTCATCAATCAACGGATGCACAATGCGCAACTCCTCTTCATCTTCCGTGTCGTCATGTTCTAAAAGTTCGAACTCAGGCGTGACAGCGTTCACCGCTTTTTTCACCGACTTCGGTGATGGAATGAGCGCACGAACCATGCTCGCCAAACTCACTTGCAAGGTCAATAAAAACCCAATCAATAAAGTGGCTGTGAGTAAAACATAAGCACCCACTCGGCCAAACAACGCAGTGAATAAAAAGCTTGAAACAAAACCAAAATAACCGCCGGATTTGCCCGCGCGCGCAACCTCTAAAATTTGATCAGCCGGCACCGCCATATGAATGAATCCAAGCACGGCAACGGTCAATAAAAATAACCCAGTGAGTCGCGCCAATCCCCAAGAAATTTTCTTAGAAACAAAGACTGAAACTCCCATAAACAAGAGTACGAATGGAACGGCCTGAAGCCCGATTCCGAAGACAGGCCGCAAGGTCGCCACCCAAAGTTCACCCAAAAACCCCAATTGTTGATTGAGCGACAACCATGTGAGAGCCGCAATCGCCAAATGAATCACCGCACCAATCTCGCGAGCAATATGTTTTTCAACTTCAAATGTGAGCCCCGGGCCTTTCTTGGCTCGAGAACGAGCCGCAACCCTTCGGCGCAACAAGGTTTTTCTGCGTCTCACCACCATGAAATCAAATAAAGGACTTGATGAGGCTATCAAATCGCGCCTAAACTGCCAAGGATTTTTCAGATTATGGAACTCCTTCTACTGCAATTTCTAAAATACGGCTCTTATTTGGCTTTTCCCTTCATCGGCCTGATGATCTGGAAGTGGAAATGGCTCAGGGCTCACAAGATATGGACGGTCATTCTCTGTGTCGGAGTCTCAGTTTTTTGTTACGCCCGATTTGTAGAGCCTAAAATGATCGTGATTCGACATGAACCCCTACCTGCAGAATTGAGTGACTTTAATTTTGCACTTTTCTCAGACCATCATTTAGGAGTCTACAATGATCATCACTTGCTCAAGCGCGCCTTTGAAAAAAACGGATGGACCGAACAAGTGGATTTTGTGGTGATTGCAGGAGATTGGGTTTACGGAATCAATGAAGAGCAGATCAAGACATTCTATGAACCATTTGGAGAGCTCGATATTCCCGTTTACGCCGTCTTAGGAAATCACGACTTTGCTCCTGCTGGTGAACTGGACGCTCAAGAAGGTCAAATGCTCATGAGTACTTTACAAGATCTAGGAGTTATCTTTATCGACAATCGCATCGAAACCTTTGAAAAAAATGGGAAATCCATGCAAATCGCTGGCCTGGGAGAACTTTGGAACGATCAAGCTAATATTGAGATACTCGAAGAGTTGGATCCAACACTCCCAAATATCACAATCGTACACAATCCAGATGCCGCCGCTCTCATTCCTGAAAAAGCCACGAATCTAATACTTGCCGGCCACACTCACGGTGGTCAAATTCGCATTCCATTCATCTATAAACACTTGATTCCAACTGAACTTGATTTCGATGACGGACAAGGTTGGTTCAATCTCAACAGCAATCCCCTCTACATCACATCGGGACTTGGAGAAATGGGCTTGCCCATGCGCCTTGGAGTTCCACCCGAGATTGTGATATTCAATGAATCGCTTTAAATTAGATCCATGCAAATTCCTGTCCGCACGCGTTTTGCCCCTTCTCCAACCGGTTATTTACACGTGGGAGGACTTCGCACTGCGCTCTACGCCTATCTGTTTGCACGCAAGCACGAAGGCACCTTTATTTTGCGGATCGAAGACACCGACCAGGCTCGCACCGTCGAAGGTGCTATGGAGAGTCTAATGAAATCGTTAAAGTTTTTTGATCTCAACTGGGACGAAGGTCCTTACATCCAATCTCAACGCACTGACTTGTATCGAAATGCTGCCGAAACACTCTTAAAATCGGGTCACGCATACCGATGTTTTTGCACTTCTGAACGGCTCGATGCCATGCGACTCGCGCAACAGCAACAAAAAGTCGCCCCCAAGTACGATCGCACATGCTTGAATTTGAGCCCCGAACAAATCGAGGCGAAGCTCGCGGCCGGCGAACCATTTGTCTTGCGTCAACTCATCCCAAATGAAGAAATCACCTTCAAAGATATGGTGCGTGGTGACGTCACGTTCCACGGAAAAGATGTCGATGATCAAGTTTTGTTGAAGTCCGATGGCTTCCCCACCTATCATCTCGCGAATGTCGTCGACGACCACGACACGCGCATTTCACATGTGATTCGCGGCGAAGAATGGTTGCCTTCAACCCCAAAGCACATCTGGCTCTATCAAGCCTTCGGATGGACTCCACCTGAATTCGCACATCTTCCACTCTTATTGAACGCCGACAAAAGCAAACTTTCGAAACGCCAAGGCGATGTGGCAGCCGAAGACTACATTCAAAAAGGCTATCTCAAAGAAGCTCTGCTCAATTTCATCGCATTTTTAGGATGGAATCCAGGCACCGAAGAAGAACTCTTCACCTTGCCCGAACTCGTACAGCGATTTTCATTCGATCGAGTGCAAAAGGCTGGCGCTGTGTTCAGCCTCGAAAAACTCGACTGGCTCAACGGGCTCTATCTTCGCAAAAAAACTTCTCAGGAATTGGCTGTTTTGCTCATGCCTTACCTCGAAAAAACAGATTGGTTCGCAGGCACTCACACCACCGAAAATGACCTCCTCAAATACATTCACTGCGCTCAAACTAGAATGGAAACTCTAGAAAAAGCGCCCGCCCACTTGAAGCCATTTTTACTTTCAGAGCTCAAGTACGACTTGACCATGTTCGAAAGTGAAAAGATGAAAGTCGATCGTGCCGCCGCCCTGCTCGCCATTGAGAACAGCATTCCGGCACTCGAAACTCTCGAAGAAAATCCTGACGAAGAGAGTGTGAAAGCTGCCTTGATGAAAGTGATTGAATCGATGGGCGTGAAGAACGGTCAAGTTCTGTGGCCCTTGCGTGTGGCACTCACGGCTGAAGAATTTTCACCCGGGGTCTTTGAATTGATTCAGGTGATGGGCAGAGAAATGGCATTGAAAAGGCTGAAATCGGCACAAACTGCTCTTGCTCGTTAGGCCATTTTTCGATACATTGAACCTGATGAACTTCCAAGAACTCAAGATCATTGTCGGCCAGATCAAGAAGACCATGCCCTGCCCCAAATGCGGGCTGAAATTCACCGATGAAGACATCGACTACATCGGTGCTGTTTGTTGCGACCAAAGTTATCTGAGCGCTATCTGTCACGAATGTTCTTCTGAACTGGTAGTGAGTGTGAACTTCAACACTCATCCCGAAACCCTCCCCATGTTCGATAACAAGCTGGGCACCGCTCCCCGTATGGGAGTTGTCAGTGTGAATGAAGTGCTCGACATGCAAAATTTTCTCAAAGAATTCAAAGGAGATTTTAAGGAAATTTTCAAGGCATGAAGACTTCTAAAATTCTCATCTCGATCTTGGCTTTAAGTTTAGCTTTGACGGGTTGTGCTCTTCAAAAAGCTCAAAAAGAAAGTGCTGAGGCCATTCAAAATTTGCAAACTGAGGCTCTCAAAATCAAAACCGGAGTCGAAACTTCAGTAACTCAATTCAATGAAGCTAAGGATTCTGTCGAAAACGCCGTCGACGCAGTTCAAGATGCTAAAAAAGAAATTGAAGACCTCAAACCTTAATGGAAACGCATCCATTTCTTGAGCAACTTTTAGCGAAAGCGCTGATCAAGCCCGGTCGCTTGATTTTTGCGGAAGGCAATTCAGCTCGTGTGCAAGAGGCGGCTCAGAAACTAATCTCAGCTGGATTCCCTGAACCTTATCTTTTAAAAAATCCCGAAGAGCACGCCGATTTCAAAGAAGCC
>CAZBZW010000008.1:0-19314 GCA_964496535.1 uncultured Candidatus Peribacteria bacterium | reverse complement strand
CGAACGTCCTCAGGCCATTCAAAACCTAGAATCGATCTCAAATGCCAGCGACGCTGTCATGGTCGCACGAGGCGACCTCGCCATCGAAACTTCTCTTGAATCAGTGCCCATCTATCAAAAACAAATTGTTGAAATGGCTCGCGCTCGAGGCAAGGCTGTGATTGTGGCCACACAGATGTTGCAATCCATGGTATCGGCACCCCTGCCCACTCGTGCCGAAGTCAGCGACGTGGCGGAAGCCGTCTTCGAAATGGCCGATGCGGTCATGCTCTCAAACGAAACCGCCGTGGGGCAATATCCCGTCGTCGCGATTCAAACCTTGCAGAAAATTGCTGAAAAAATGGAGGCTCATATTTTCAAGGATCAAGAATTATACCCTGTGGCTCTTCCTGAAAAAAAGAACCGCACTCGTATGGATCAAAGCATGGCTCTCAACGCCTGCCGTCTGGCCGACGAAATGAATGCGGAGGCCTTGGTGGTGCTCACCAAACACGGCTACTCCGCGATCAGCGTGGTCAAACATCGACCCAAAAATCGATTGATCATCGTGACCCACAACGAAGCCACCGCTCGGGCTCTAAATTTTTATTGGGGACTTCACGAAATTTACGTGGAGTCAGATTGCAGTCGGTCAGAAGAAGCAATTGAAGCCTTGCAGAAAAGAGGGATCTTGCGACGCGATCGAGACATCGTGGCCCTCAAGCTTTCAAAACGAAAGTGCTCTCTTGTGATCATGTCGGCCGAGCGATAAACTGCGTTCATGCGTATTTTAGGCCTCGACCCCGGTTTGGCAACAACAGGCTATGCTTTTTTAGAAGTGCAAGGATTGAACAAAAAATTGATTCAAGTGGGCGTGATTCGCACTGCCGCCAAGCTCAGCCTGAGCGAACGGCTTTGCGAAATTGAAGCCGATATTGAGGAACTCCTAAAAAAATACAAACCCGACCACTGCGGCATTGAACGTCTTTTTTTTACCAAAAATATCACCAATGGAATTCAGGTCGCCCACGCTCGCGGAGTGCTCTTGCTCTGCCTTCAAAGATCAGGGATTCCCGTGGTCGAATACACTCCTTCTGAAATGAAGAGTCGTTTTGTGGGCAACGGCCGAGCTGACAAAATCGCTATTCAAAAAATGACCATGCTCGAACTGCAACTCAAAGCGCCCCCCAAACCTGACGATGCGGCCGATGCCTTGGCACTCGCACTCATCACTTGCAATGGACTTTTGCAGAAGGCTCATTAAGATAACTGCATGACCACGCCCCACGAATCGCGCTCCATTTTACCCGGCATCATTGTTTTAACCGCCGTGCTGTTAACAAGTTCAGCGGTGCTCATTCTGCAATTTTCAAAAACTCAGGTGCAAGAGCCCCAACTGATGCAAACCTCGCTCCTCGAGCCCATTCAAAAAGAAACCGAGCTGAGCGAAGCTGAAATTTGGATGCAGTCAGGAGAATGGCTGAAAGCCCGAGAGGCTCTACTTAAAATCACCGACACAAATTCAACCGATAATCGTGCGCTCGAAAAATTAGTGGAAACAGAATTGCGCCTGGGTCTACAAGAAGAGGCTCGGGATCATCTCGATACCCTGAAAGTACAGGGCAATGATTCTGTCGAAATTCAAATTTTAGAATTGCAATGGGCCGCTCTCAAAGGCCAATCGAACGAGGAACTGAGAAAGATCCTTGAACCCATCGCTGAAGATCCTCAGGCCATTTATTACTCAAGTCTTTTAAAATTGATCGAAGATCCCGAAAATTGGGATGCATCTCAAGTGGAGAAGCAGGCCAACGAAGGGGGTCTTAAAAAAGACTCGTGGCTCAAAATTCAAACGGCCCTTGAGGCATTCAATCAAGAAAGCGACGGGCAAAAAAATTATCGTGACGCCTTGATCATGAAAGCCTTGCTTGAAAATGAGGATCACACTTGGGCGGCTCGTTTGGGTCAACGTCTGCTCAAGTCGGAACCCAATTACAGAGATATTTGGGTGATGATGGGCTATGCTGATCTGCAAATGCGCGATTTTGCTTCAGCATCCGCAGCCCTCAAAAGCGCCCTCGATATCGACCCCGTGCACGCCGAAGCCCGCTACCTGCTCGGGGTCAGTTTACTCTTCCAAAACTCATGGACGGAAGCTGCACGCGCCTTTGAGCTTTCGATTTTGCACGGCTATCAGCCTCAAACAGATGCATATCGAAAACTCGCAGAAGCTCAAACTCAAGCTGAACAGTATTCGGCAGCACTCGAAACTTACGAGTACCTATTCACACTCAACCAGGAACCTCTCGAAACTTACCTGAACCCAATCTGGCTGGCCTTGGGTCCGCTCAAAGATCCTGCTCGAGCCCGCGCTCTAGCTGAAGAGGCGGCACAAAAATACCCAGACTCGGCCGAAAGCCATTCTTTATTGGCCTGGGTACTTTTAAGTGAAGGTGACTTCACAGGATCAGCTGAAGAAGTGAATAGCGCCTTTCGAAAAAATCGCCAATTGCCCGACTGCTACTTCGTCGCCGGGATGCTTGAGGAAAGTCGCAAAAATCCCTTGTCTGCCCAAGAGCACTATGAAAAAGTCCTGCGCCTGAGCGAGAGCAGTTCCCTGCTCTATCAGCTCGCTACCGAACGCCTTGCCGCCCTCACCCAACCCAAATCGGAATGAACTGGACTCTCGGAATCATGGGGGCACTGATGGGGCTGGTTTGGGGCAGTTTTTCATCCGTACTCATCCCCCGTTGGCATGCCCAAGAAAAAGGCATCGTGATGGGTCGTTCACACTGCGATTCATGCAAGCATACGCTCTCAGCAGTCGAACTGATCCCAGTCTTGAGTTTTTTAATTCAGAAAGGGCTCTGCAAGCACTGCAAACATCCCATTCCCCACTGGATTCCCGTTATGGAACTCATCAGTGCCCTCACATTAGGATGGATTTCAGCTTGGCACGGTGTCACCGACTGGGAGTGGGCGCGAGCCATGATCACAGGAATGCTCCTGCTCAGCATCTCGCTTTCAGACATTCTTTACCAAGAAGTGCATGACGCTCTACCCATCTCAGGCTTTGTGATTTTGATCATTCTGCAGTTTATAGATGGAAAAATAGAAGCCGCCCTGGCCGGAGCTTTGATTGGAGCCGGTTTTTTTGGGCTTCAGTGGCTGATCAGCAAAGGAAGGGGGGTTGGAAGTGGCGACGTGGGTATTGGCCTTGTGATGGGTCTTTTTTTAAGGTGGCCTGTCATTTTAGGAGCCCTGCTCATTGCCTACGTTTCGGCAAGCTGTTTCGCACTCCTGCAGATGGCCCGAAAAAAGGCGACGCTCAAAAGTCGCATTCCCTTAGGCCCTTTTCTCGCAATAGGAACCATGATAGCTTGGGGTCTGCACGCTGAAATACTTCGATGGATTCAACCTTCAATTTAGTCATACTCGCAGGAGGAGCCGGCACCCGACTCTGGCCCATGAGTGATAGCGAACAACCCAAGCAGTTTCAAAAACTGCTCTCTGAGAAAACAATGCTTCAAGAAACTCTCGATCGCATTCGCAGTTTTGGTTTAGAAAATATCTACATTTCTTCTAATGAGAAATATCGAGATTTGATTCGAGAGCAAACCCCTGAGATACCTGAAGATCACTGGATTTTAGAGCCCTGTATGCGCGACACCGCTCCTGGAATTGGACTGATCACCGCCCAACTCTATGCGAAAGACCCCAAAGCGGTCGTGGCTATTGTTTATGCCGACCATTTCATTCGTGACGCCCAAGAATTCAGAAGAAAACTTCAGGTTGGCGCAAACTGGGTGGGCGAAAGTGGGCAAATCGCGATGGTGGAGGTGAAAGCCACCGAACCCAACACGAATCTAGGTTACGTAAAAATCGGGCATCTACTCGAAGAAAAAGATGATGTTGAATTCTATGAATTTTTAGAATTCAAAGAAAAACCTGACCTCGAAACCGCCAAACGATTTGTCAGTTCGTATCAGTACTTATGGAACACTGGTTATTACATTTTCAGGGTGGACACCTTGCTCGAAGAATATCAAAAGCATTTGCCGCAAACTCATGCGGTCTTGCAAGAAGTGATTGCGGGCAAAGACATTCGATCCAGCTATGAAACGTGCGAAAAAATCTCATTCGACTACGGAATCATGGAAAAAATCGATCCCAAACGCGTGCGCATCATTCCAGCCGCCCTTGGGTGGAACGACATTGGAACCTGGGCTTCGCTGTTTGAAGAATTGAGTGAGAGCAAGGAATCCAACGTTTTAAGAGGAAAGAACTTTTCCCTAGATTGTCAAGGGTGCCTCGTGTACAATGCCTCCGACTCCATTTTGACCAGCTTCGGTCTCAAAGATACGATCATCGTACAAAACGAAAAAGGAACCTTGATTTGCTCCAAAGAAAAAAGCCGCGATCTCAAGGCTCTCATCAACCTAATGAAACAATGAACGACTCCAATTCCATCCGCATCATTCCAAAGCCCTGGGGGCACGAAGTTTGGTTCGCCGAACAGGCTGAATACGTGGGCAAAATCTTACATATCAAAGCAGGACACCGCTATTCGCTTCAATATCATGAGGTGAAAACCGAAACCCAATACTTACTGAAGGGTCAAGTAAAATTTCAAATGGGAACCGATGAAAAAAATCTCAAAGAAATCATTCTAAATCCAGGAGAAAAGCTCGATATTTTACCTGGAACCATCCATCGAGCCCAAGCCATTGAAGATTCTGAAATCTTAGAGGTTTCAAGCAATCACCTCAATGATGTCGTCAAATTATCCGATGATTACGGACGCAGTGGCAAGGGGAACGACTTCGAGCAGGACCGCAAATTGGCTTCCCTTCAATCCGAGTCAAAGGAGATGAACAAAAAAATAGCTCAATAAAATCCTTGAGTGGCGGCCAAAAGAATATATAATGGGCTTCAATTATTTTAATTCAAAGCCCCTTTCCATGTTCAAAAAAATCTTCACAAAGAGCGTTGTCACCGTATTCGGAATACTCGCGGCCGCCGGCCTTTTAACTTATGCCGATCGTACCCTTGAACTCAATCTGGGGCTTGACCTTCAAGGAGGGGCTCAGCTTGATTATCGAATCGATCTTTCAGAAGTACCTGAAGCCGATCGAGCTCAAATTGTGGATGGGGTGCAAGAAGTGATTCGCCGCCGTGTGGACAGTTTGGGAGTTTCAGAGCCCAGCATTTACAGTTCAGATTACGGAGACGAACAGCATGTGATCGTGGAGTTGGCCGGAATCACCGATGTGAACGAAGCCAAAGAAACCGTGGGCAAAACCATCCAGCTTGAATTCAAAGAGGAAAACCCAAATCCAAATTCTGCAGAAAAAGCAGCTGAAGCTAAAACCGCCGCCGATGCATTTTCAGCGAAAGTGAAAGGAGGTGCCGATTTCAAGACCAGCGCCGAAAGTGAAGTCAGAAACAACAGTGGGAATGCCGTCTTCACCGAGGGCACCGATTTCAAAAATATGAATGACGTTCCAGAGGCACTCAAAAACCTCCTCAAAACTCAAGGTAACGGAGCCATTGTGGGTCCCATTGAAATCGATGCGGGCTACACCGTTGACGCCGGAGGAAACTTAGTGCAAAGCAAGGGATGGGCCATCGCTCAAATCATCGAAAAGAAAACTGAAGAACAGGAAAATAAAGTGGAAGCTGAAGTGAGCGCTCGTCATATTCTGATTGCATACAAAGGAGCTGAACGGTCTTCAGCCACTCGAACCAAAGAAGAGGCTCAAACCCTAGCCAATGAATTGTCGAATCGGATTAAAAATGGAGAAAAGCTTGAAGATCTCGCGAAAGAATTTTCAGATGACAGCAGTGGCAAAGAAGGAGGTGACCTTGGAGCCTTCAAAAAAGGAGTCATGGCCAAAGAATTTGAAGAAACAGCCTTCGCCACTCCCGTCAATCAAGTGAGTAATGTGGTTGAAACCAAATTTGGGTTCCACCTCATTCAGCCTTACAACAAAGTGGAAGAGAGTACAACCATCGAGACCATCGAAAAAGTGAAATACAGCCAAATCTTGTTCAGCACCCTTCCCGATCCATGGAAGAAAGAGGCGGCTATTACCGGAGCTCAATTCAAGCATGCCGACGTATCGATTGATTCAAACTATCAACCTGTGGTTTCAATCAGTTTCACACCTGAAGGAGCGGCTTTATTCCAAGAACTCACGAAAAACAATATCGATAAAAAAATTGCAATTTTCGTGGGAGGCACTGTGATTTCAGCCCCCACCGTCAATGGTGAAATCGTGGGAGGACAAGCTCAAATCACTGGACGTTTCACTATTGAAGAAGCTCAAAATTTAGCTCGTGATCTCAATACTGGAGCTATTCCTGCACCTGTAGAGTTGGCCGGACAAAGCACCATTTCAGCCAGCCTCGGTTCTGCCGCTCTTCAAGACAGTCTTTGGGCTGGATTCATTGGATTCGCAATCTTGGGTCTCTTCATGATTCTTTACTATCGTCTTCCCGGCTTGATCGCCATGATTGCTTTGACCATCTATTCCCTGCTCTTGGTATTCTTGATTAAGATTTCCTTGCCCGTAGCGGCTTCAATGGGTATTGGACTTTTGGTCTTTGGCTATCTCGTTTACCGAATTTTGGCAAACGAAGAATCAGGGGGTGAAAAGTTCATGGCCTTCATTCTGGCCTGTGTCGTACTTTTCTTCCTCACATCCGTTTTGAGCACCTCCATCACTCTCACATTGGCGGGTATTGCCGGAGTTCTGCTTTCAATCGGAATGGCTGTCGATGCCAATATTTTGATCTTTGAACGCATGAAAGAAGAGATGCGAAGCGACCTCAGTCTCGACCAAGCCATTGCAGACGGATTCAAGCGAGCCTGGGATTCCATTCGAGACTCAAACTTCTCTTCCCTCATCACCTGCGCCATTCTCTTCTACTTCGGATCCTCTTTGATTCGTGGATTCGCACTCAACTTGGCTCTAGGTATCTTGGTTTCAATGTTCAGCGCCATCACATTGTCTCAAACTCTCTTGCATGTGGCCGCGGCAACTCCTCTCAGTAAAAACCTCTGGCTCTTTGGTAAGGATCGAAAAAAAGAGCCCAAACATCGCGATTTCATGAAGTACGCACCCATTTGGATGGCGGGCTCTGCCTTGATCACGGCCGGAACCGTGGTTCTCATGCTGGTTTTTGGATTTAAATTGGGTCTCGACTTCAAAGGAGGCAGCCTCTTGGAACTCAAAACCACACTCGCTGCTCAAGAAGTGAACACGTTGAGCCCTCTCCTTGAAGAAGCCCACACCGTGAGCACCGATCAAGGAACTGTTTTGATTCGAACTCAACATTTGAGCGATGCAGATTATCAAGGTGTCATTTCGGATCTCAGAAAAACAGATGCTCAGCTGGAAGAAGTTCGCTTCACCAGTATCGGCCCCACCATCGGAAAAACATTGCAACAACGAGCTCTATGGGCGCTCGTACTCACCGCAATCTTCATTGTGCTTTACATCAGTTTCGCCTTCCGAAAAATTCCAAAAGAAGTGAGCCCATGGCGCTTTGGAGTCTCCGCAATTGTGGCGTTGGTTCATGATCTTACGGTCATGATCGGCGTCTTCGTGCTGCTCGGTCATTTCTGGGGAGTTGAAGTCGATGCACTCTTTGTGACCGCACTACTCACCATCATGGGATTCTCGGTTCACGACACCATCGTGGTTTTCGATCGAATTCGAGAGAATCTTCGCTTCCGAAAGGCTGGAGAAAGTTTGCGAGAAAGTGCCAACCGCGCCCTCAACCAAACTTTGGCCCGCTCGATCAACACATCCCTTTCAGTATTCATCATGGTGGCTTCAATTCTCTTCTTTGGACCTGAAAGCATTTTTTACTTCGTATTAGCCCTCACCATCGGACTCTTGGTGGGAACCTACTCTTCTATTTTTGTCGCCGCTCCTATTTTGGTCTGGTGGACAGAAGCTTCAAAGAAATAAAGCACTTGTGAAACGGCCCCACTTTATCTAGAGTGGGGCCGTTTTGTTTTACATTGTGCACTCGTAGCTCAACTGGATAGAGCATCGGTCTTCGGAACCGAGGGTTGGGGGTTCGAACCCCTCCGGGTGCACCATATTTCCCAATCTCAGCTTTGCTCTTAAGGCTTCTTATTTGACAAATTAAGAATAATTTTATAATAATAAAGTTGGAAAGCAAGTTGGAGCGGTATAGAATCAAGCAAGTTTAAATTCTTAATCCCCTCCACACATGCAGTTTAAACGCTTCTTATCTCGTGCAGCCTTGTTCTTTTCAGGCGCACTCTTATTCGCCGCACCCGCTTTCGCGGCAAGCACTTACGACGTGGTTCAAACCACAGGCACTGTAGGAACCGCTGTATCTCTTGAATTGGAATACACGGTCGATACCTCAGCTCAAACTTGGGCTGATGCCGACACTTTAACCATCGCCGTTCCAGCCAATATTCCAAACTGGGCTTCCCTCACCTACACCGCTGAATATGACAGCGATGTGAACAACAACGGAACCGGTGAAACCGCCATCACAGCCGGAGGTGGAAATGGACAATACGCTGTATCGACCAACACATTGACCATCAAATGGGATGTGACCACTTGGGGAGCTGTTTCCAACGGAGCTTCTACTATTCGTGTTCTGATCACTGCCGGAGCCGTTCCTCAATATGCTGGAACCGCCACTTTCACTTTCGCTGGAACCACTGTAGCAGCTGACACAAATCCATCTGGAACGGATGCCATCACCGTATCAGCCTCAGATGCAGCCGCAAGCATCACGCTCAGCAACCCAAGCGTGGGTGCATCAGGTAGCAACACGACAACACTGACGTTGACCACAAGCATCAATATGGCAGCCAATGACACTATCGTGTTCACCATGCCTAATAATTTGAATTTGGCCAACATGTCTTCCACAGCCAGCGACACTTTTGATGGAGCTGGGTCGTTCACTTGCACCAAGTCTTCACAAGTAGTGACTTGCACAGCGAGCGATGCTATCACCGCCGGCACAGGAACCATTGTACTTTCAGGCATCTATGCCGTAGCAGGCGCTTCCAGTCAAACCGTCACCTCTTTAGCAGTCAACGACACCTCAGCTGGTGATGCCGATATTTCTTCAGATGCTTCAGGAAGCGTGACGGATACCGTAGGGGGTCAACAACATCACAGCACCGTGACGACCACCACAACCACCGTTGAAGAGGACGAAGAAGAAACTGCAACAACCGATATGGACGAAGAAGAGGCTACAGAAAGCACCGATTCAGACGAAGAAGATGCAGAAGAAGCTGCCACAACCAATATGGATGGTGCTGAAACCACTTCAGCAGAAACTGAAACTAATACTGAGGATGAAGCTGAAACAACAAGTGCTCATGAGTTCGATGATGTATCAAGCAGTCACTTTGCCGCAACCGCGATCGAAGCCATGACTTCTGCCGGAATTGTCGAAGGAAATCCTGATGGAACCTTTGCACCCAACAACACTCTCAATCGTGCTGAAGCCGCTCAACTCTTCGATCGAGTTCGATCCGCATTGGGCCTTCCTGCAACTGGAACAGGCACACGTCAATTCAACGACGTGAAGGCAAACGAATGGTACGCTTCAGCAATTCAACGTTTGCATGAGTTGGAAGTGGTTCGTGGGAACCCCGACGGAAGCTACCACCCTGGTGAAGCCATCAACCGCGCTGAGTTTGTCACATTGGCACTTCGTCTCTATGTTCTCTTGGGTGGAAACACTGAAGGAGGAACGGGTGTCAGTTTCATGGACGTAAACTCAAGCAACTGGTTCGCTTCAGACGTGAACCTAGCAGCCAAATTGGGCTTCGTTGAAGGCCGAGCCTGCACAACAGGAACAGGAACCTGTTACTTCCCTGGTGATAACATCACTCGAGCGGAAGCAGTGACTATCTTGAACCGAATGTTCGGGGAACTTCTCTAAAAAATTCTCACAAGCTCACAAAAGCCCCCTCCTCAAAAGGGGGCTTTTGATTTAGACTCAACTCATGAAAACCTTCACAGAAGCCGTGCACGAAGCCACCCGTCAAATCCCCAAGGGTGAAACTCGTAGCTACAAAGAGATCGCAGTCGCGATTGGGCACCCCAAGGCGTATCGAGCCGTGGCCAACGTGCTCAAGCAAAACTACGACCCCAGTATTCCCTGCCATCGAGTCATTCGCTCAGATGGAACTTTGGGCGGCTACAACCGTGGCGGAGCCGAAGCAAAACTGAAAATCATCGATCAAGAAAAGGGGTGAGCTTAGACTTCTCATGTTTTTTCAATTTTGACAAAGCTTTAACTTGAATTTTAGCAGCTTTTTCATAAGTAATTTTCATTTCATCGGCCAAGTCTCTCAAGCTAAAAGGGGGGTTTGTAAGAAATCTTCCTTTTAGCACTCGTTTTTCATCATCGGTCAAGTGGGGAGCTAAAAAAATTTCGCCCAAAACTTTAGAAAGCTCATTTCGCAAGCAATCTCTAAAGGGATCAACAGCGTCAGGATCCGCCCTAAGCTGGTGGAATTTATCTCCATCACCTTCTTTATTGCCATCGATAGGAGCATCCAAAGAAAAGGCGGCGGAGGAAAGAGCTTCGAGATTTAAAAGAATCTGAAGCGTTTCCTCTACACCATGACAACCAATATGTAGATCATGAAGAGCAAGGAGTGGGATCAATTCCAAATGATTTGGATCTCGAGAAAATTGAGTTCGAAAAGCATTCTTAATACGCAGAAACCGTGCAAGTTTGCGTCGAGCATCTGGAGGAATACGGGCGGTCCCGGTGCTCTGGAGCATTTCTCTGCTTATTTGCTCACGAATCATCCAGTGAGCATAAGTCGAAAATGAACAGCCATATTCCACATCAAACTTTTGAGCTGCCCTCATTAGACCAATAGAGCCCCATTGAACCAAATCAAGAATATCAGTCCCAGGACGGACATATCTTCGTGCAATCGCAATTACCAAACGCATGTTGGCGGCAACAACCTGATTTTCAATCTCAAGAACCCTTGGCGAGACATTCTCACCAACACGAGCATCTCGCGTTCGCGCATCAGGCATCAAGAGATCTCGCTCTCTGTAAAGCCCCACAATTTGATCATGATTCAAGCCGCTTGGTGAACCATAGCTTTCGAGCACCCAACCAGAATCTCTATCAATAGCCATAAATTAAATTTAAGGCTATTCGATTTAAACAGATTTTGAGATTTTTGCAACTAGATCAACTTCAGCTGAACCAAATATCGGTAGAGCTCTTCGGCCATGTCGCCACGGTTACGACCTCCCTCGCCCATGAAAGAACTGCCTGGAGTTTCAGTCAACAGATTCAACTGGCTCGCCTTCCACACATAAATGGAATACCAAGCGTCGGTGGCCAAATCAGGATACTTCAAACTGCTCACGGAAGTTCCCTGTTCCACGCGCTCGCTGTAAGCCTCGAACATCATCTTTAAGGCCTCAACCTTGTTCACGGTTTGAGCGGGACGGAAACTGCCATCGGGGTAACCCTGAATCCATCCTTGAGCTTTTGCGTAGCAAACGTAACGGGCAAACCATTCGGATCCAACGTCCGGAAAACATGAGTGGAACTGAGCGGCATCGGGGCTCACACCCTGACCTTCCACTAAAATCTTCAAGAGTTCAGCACGATTGATGGTGGCCGCAGGGCGGAAACTTCCATCAGGATAGCCTTGAAACACACCCGCATCGGTCAATGCTGAGATGGAATCAAAACGCACGTCTGAATAAGAAACATCGGTGAATAAAGGTGCAGAAGGAGTCACAGTCACCTCAGGGCTAGGATCACCGACCTTGTGCCCATCGGAATCCAAAGCACGCAATTCAAAGTAGTATTTTTGATCCACCTTCAAGCCATCCACTGTGGCAAATGTGGTGTAAGCGTGGTCGATAGAAACGGTCTTTGTGTAATGACCGGTCTCGGTTCCATAACGCAGTTCATACGAGTCGATATCTTCGGATGAAGGACGATTCCAAGAAAGAATGGCGTAATCAGCTCCAAAGTCTTTGACTGAAAGTCGCAAGTGATCTTCACCGCGAACTTCTTGCTGAGTGACCTCATCTTCACCTGACTTGGTTTCTTGGGTGGGGTTTTCGGTTTCTAAAAGAGCCTCTAGATCGAGAGAGGTTCCGAAGCTCGCTGCGTAGTAATAAAGGTAGCCTTCATCAAAAGTTTGCTCGTTCGTGGGGCGTTCCACCGAATCCAAAAGAGGCGATAGAATCGCCACCACATCAGTGCCGGAGTTCAAATTTTTCAAAGACAAAGGCTCTTCCATCAACTCATTGGGGTCTAAAATCACGCTCACTTTTTTGCTCAAATCAGGATTGCCGCTCGAGACGGGAACCAAGGTGACTGCGTAGCTCAAATCGTCAGGCTGAATGACATGGAATTCAAATGTTTTTTGCCCAGGATTATCGAAATAAAGATAATTAGTGCCATAAATTGCGGGTGCAAATTGGTCGTCGCTCAACACGTAAGAACCATTGGCCGTGCCGGTCAAAGTGCCCACATTGGGGTATAGATCTCCTTCCTCATAATCTGAAAGATCGAGGTTCCACTGAGTGAAAGTTTGAAACACTTGGGGTAAGGAATCACCTTGCTCTTCCACCGCTTCTCGAGTGGCGTCGAATAAAATTCCATCATCATAATCTTGAGTTTCTTGCAATGAGGCGAAATTTTCCCAAATATCTTGAATCACCCCCGCACCATATTGTTCACTCAAAAATCGAGGCCAAATCACAAGACCATATGAGAAAAGGGTATCACTCGGAATAATGTTCGAAAAAATCGAGAAATCGGTGTAGTCGAAAAAATCGGGCAAGTAATTCACATAATCATCCACATCATCGTAGAGTTCATCCTCCATCCAAACGGCTGTCGATTCACCTAAATTGACTCCTTGATAATCGTATGAAAAAGCAGGATCGTAGTGAAATTGAATGTAGTGAAATAATTCGTGCCCAATAGTGATCTGTAAATATTCTGGAGTGAGCCACGGGTCGATCGCCACATACAAATCGCCATTCGCCAAATAGCCAGTGGTGCCGATCGAATTGTCGAGCAGGTATTCAGCATTGTCGTCTAGAAGCACTAAAATATCCTCTTCAGGTGGAACGGGATAGTCTAGACTTTCAACGATGCCCTCATAACTCTCTTCCGAAGCCACCAAAGCATCTTCAACAATATCTGAAAGTCCATCGGAGTCTGAATCAGTTTGCTGTAAAATAAGATCTGAAAATTCAACCGAAAAATGTTCAGTTTGAATCGCATTTTTTTTGATCAAACCTGCATGAATATCACTGGTACTGGCGGCCTGGGCAGACGCGGCGGAAAAGAAAGCGAGGCTCATCGCCCCGAAGAGGAAAAATCGTTTCATGAAGTGTGCGTGAAAAAGTGCTAGCATCTTAACGCCGAAATAATCAAAAGGCAAAAACGAATGGATTACGCTCAAGTGCTCGTTTGGAACAGTTCTTCAAAAAAAATGGGGCCTCTCACTTATTCTTACGAAGAGCTCGATTTAAAGGTGGGTGACTGGGTGAAAGTGCCCTTTCGAAGCAAAGAAAATGGAGGTGTCGTTTGGAGTTTGGGCGGAAGCAAGCCCGATTTCAAGGTTCAAAGTATTCTTGAAAAGACAGAAAAAAATCCGCTCAAGGATTGGCAAATTGAATTGGCTCAATTCCTAAGTGAACACTATTTTTGTTCAATCTACGACGCGGTCAACACCATTCACACCGAAGCTCAAGCTCTGCAGAGAAAAAAAGCGCAGAAGCCCGAAAAAACCAATGATAATCCACCTCATCTGCTCACCGGGAAACAACGTGAAATCATTGAAGATTGGCTAAAAAAAAGGCCCGAACTGAGTCTGCTCTGGGGAGTCACCGGCTCAGGTAAAACCGAAATCTACCGTCACCTCATCGCTCAACGCATCAAAGATGGCTATCAAGGCCTGCTTCTTTTGCCCGAAATTTCACTCACGCCCAATTTTTTGCACTATTTTCAATCGCAATTCCCCCGCCTCGCCGTTTGGCACAGTCGCATGAGTCCTGCTCAAAAAAAACAGCTCGCACTTCAAGTTGAAACCGGTGAAATTCAACTGCTCATCGGTTCTCGTTCGGCTCTCTTCGCACCGTTTAAAAACTTAGGCCTCATTCTGATGGATGAAGAGCACGAAGGCTCGTACAAACAAGATCAAGCGCCGCGCTATCACGCTCGCACTGTGGCCCTCAAGCTCGGTGAAATTTTGAAGATTCCCGTCATGCTCGGTTCGGCCACGCCCAGCCTCGAAAGTCTCGAGCTCATCCGCGAACAATCGGCACCACTTTATCGAATTCAAGAGCGAGCCAGCGACGTGCCTCTGCCAAAAATCACCGTGGTCGACATGCGAATTGAGCTGCAGAAAGGTCACAAAAACATGCTCAGTGACGAACTTGAACAAAAAATGAGATCAACAATGGCGCAGGGCGACCAAGTCATGCTCTTTCTCAATCGTCGCGGATCCGCCGCCGTCACCCTTTGTCGTGACTGTGGCCACGTACCTGAATGTCCTCACTGCGAACGTCCTCTAGTGCATCACGCTCGCAACTTCAGAAATCCGCTCCTGCTCTGCCATCACTGTAATTTTTCGATGTTGCCCCCCAGTGTTTGCGAAAACTGTAAGAGCGTGCGCATTCGGCAAATCGGCCTCGGAACTGAGCGTCTCGAAGAAGAGATTCAGAAAATCAATCCTGAAGTTCGTATTCTGCGCATGGACCAAGACAGCACTCAAAAGAAAAAGGATTGGGAGACCTTGCTCAAAAAGATTCGAGGCGGCCAATTTGATGTGTTGATCGGGACTCAAATGATCACCAAAGGTTGGGACTTGCCCAAAGTGACCCTCATGGGAATTGTGCTCGCAGACCTCGGCATGCACATTCCTGATTTTCGTGGGCAAGAGCGTCACTTTCAACAGCTCGTTCAAGCCGCTGGCCGCCCAGGACGGCGCGAAGTTCAAGGTGAAGTGATCGTGCAAACCTACAACCCTGAAAATACGGGCATTCAAGCCCTGGCACATGAGGGAATCGACGAGTTTTACAGGCAGGAACGCGCCCATCGTCTAGAAGCAGGCCTCCCCCCGTTTGGCAAAATCATCAAGCTCGGCCTGCAGGCTCAAGAGTGGAAATCGGGGATCCGCACTCTTGAAGCCATGGAACAAGAATTGAACAAATTAATTGAACAATCGAAATTCAAGCTTAAAATCAGTTCGGCTCCCGCACTCTTCCCAAAGAGAAAAGGTTTTTATCATTGGAACCTGCTGATCGAAGGTGAAAATCCTGCCAATTTACTGCGAAGTCTGCCCGTCGAAAAACTGGAGGATTGGAAAATTGACGTTGATCCGCTAGAAACGGTATAAATTTCATATGCGCATTCTTTCAGGAATCAAACCTACCGGCCGACCTCATTTGGGCAATTATCTCGGGGCAATTCGAAATCACATCGAACTGCAAAACGAAGGCCATGAATGTTTTTTCTTCATCGCCGATCTGCACGCACTGACTTCCCTACGTGATGCCGCCAAACTGCGCGAATACAGCTTAGGGGTGGCCATGGACTACCTCGCACTCGGTCTCAACCCTGAAAAAGTCACACTTTTTTGCCAAAGTGAAATCTCAGCCCACGCCGAACTTTCATGGGTTCTTTCGACTGTCACGCCCCACGGCCTGCTCGAACGTGGCCACGCCTGGAAGGACGCTCTCGACAAAGGCGATCGCGACACCAACGTGGGCCTGTTCACCTACCCCGTGCTGATGGCCGCCGACATTTTGCTTTATGACGCCGATCAAGTGCCCGTGGGTAAAGATCAAAAACAGCACATTGAAATCGCGCGTGACATCGCCGAAAAATTCAACCATTTTTACGGAGAAACCTTCAAGCTACCTGAACCTCGCATTGAGGAGTCTGTAGCCACCGTCACCGGAGTCGATGGCCGCAAGATGAGCAAAAGTTACAACAACACTATCGGTATTTTTGAGGATGAAGCCACGCTCAAAAAACAAATCATGGGCATTCAAACTCAGAGCGTGCCTCTCGAAAATCCGATGCCAATTGAAAACGACATCGTGCTCGAACTCTATGCGCATTTCTCAACTGCAGCCGAACTGCAAGAACTCAAAGAGAAATATCAAGCCGGCGGATTCGGTTACGGCAACGCCAAAAAAGCTTTGCTCGAAAAAGTCCTTGCCCATTTCGCAGAAGCACGAGAACGCCGCAAACACTTTGAGGCGCATCCAGAAGAAGTGGAGGCAATCTTAAGGAACGGTGCTCAAAAGGCAGGAATCGTGGCCCAAAAAACACTGGAACGAGTTTATAAAGGTTGCGGTCTGCGGTAAGCCCTTAGAACGACAAGCCTTTGGTCTCGATTGGGATTTCGAGTTCCCATCCGAGCAAGACTCGATAGAGCAAGTAAGCGGCGTCTTTTCGTAGAATGTTATTGTTAGGACGGAACGTATCGTCATTGTAACCTTCAATGATCGGCGTGAGCCCCTCACCCGGAACATCCACGTAAGTGTTGTTCATCAGAATAATGGCGTAAGTTTCGGGCATGCTCTTTTTCACATCCTTGAAGTCGATGCCGTCTTCATTCCAACCGCGCAACTCTTTGTTCCAGGTGCGAGCAGCAAGCACGGCGTAGGTCGATCGACGGATCGGGCCATTGGGGTTCGCGTAATCGCGAATGACGCGTTCATCTTGAGCGATCTTGTACCAAGGGTAGTACCATTCAGTTTTGATCACGCTGGGTAAACCTTGAACGTCGCGCAAGTTTTGAGCATCATCCTCAGTGTAACCTCGAGCACGCAACATCGTGGCCAAAGCCTCAGCCTCGGTGATGTAATTTGAAGGTCCAAAAGTTCCATTGGGGTAGCCTCTGAAAATCTGGGCTTCGCGCATTCGGCAGATGAGATCGTCTTTAATATCACTGAAGTGAAAATCACATTCGTAGTCTTTGCCCGAAAGAATCTGCTTCATATCATCTTGAGAGAGCACAATTGTATAAGGATTGCTCTTCGCAGAACTTTCTGAAGAATAGGTATCCATATCGCTTTCGCTTTCAGGAACATAGCCCTTCACATCGACTTCAACATCGTAAGTATCTCGGACCATTTTGAAGAGATAGAGCCCGTCATCATATTCGTCAAAGTCGATAATATCGTTGTCATCACCACGAGAAAAATCGAAACTGAGTTCTTTTACGTTATCAATAGGATCGTCATTTTCATCGAGCAGCTCGATCACAAGATAAGCTTGGGTAGGAGCCACAGGTGTGGGGGTAGGCGTTGGAGTTGGAGTCGCAGCAGGAGCCGCTTTCGTTACGGTAAAATGATCTTCGCATTCCACAGTTCCAGCTCGACTGAGCTCAACGGAGACAATATCACCTTCATGAGCTTCGTACGTCGCACCATCTGGAAAATCAACTTCATCCATGGGACCTTCCATGATTTTATTGTTGCCAATCGCCACGGCTGGGAATTTACCTGCACCTTCAATTTCAATACGCATGGTGCCAGACCAAGGCTCGGTCACATTCGCAACAAACACATGACTGATCGAAGCTTGACCCATCCAGCTTACAAAATGCTGAACATAAGCCCAGAGACTGTCGGCTTGAGCCACCGTTTCATCTCTAAAAGTGGCGTCCACACTCAATGAAAGTGTGCGAGAGGTTTCGGTTGCACCCAGCTCGAGAGAGCCCGGGGTCAGCGTGACCGCACTGCAAACTCGACTCATGGGAGCATCAGCAGCAATAGGAGTTAAAACGATCTTCTGGGAATGACTTTTTGCATCGGCTTTCGAAGGATAAGCTCCAATTGAATCAAATCCGTCTTCATAGCCGGTAGCAGAAACGGTCACTTCGTCCCCTTGGTCATTATCAATTTCGATCCAATAATTTCCGCGAGCGGGGGCAACATCTTCTTCTAGAGATGTGCTGGCACCGCTTCTCAAATCAAAGTTGGTCGCTCGCAAACCAGTGATTTGAGCGCCGGTAGTGCTCTCAATATCGAGGTAAGCGTAATATTGAGTGGGTTCCACTGCAGCAATAGCATTCAAAACAATGCGCTGAGGGTGGCTTTTTGCGTCCGCTTTGGATGAATAAGCCGCGACACTTGCTCCTCCCGTTTCATATCCATCGACAGTCACGGTCACATCATCTCCATGGTCATCGCTCATTTCAAACCAATAATAACCTTGAGCAGTCGCGTCCTCTTCAATGTTGGAGCCCGCTCCACCTCGCCATGCAAAATTTCGCTCAGCCAAATGGGCAATTTGGACGCCTGTATCACTTTCAATATCAAGATACGTGTAATATTGAAGAATTTCAGGCTCTAAACGCACTTGAATTTTCTGGGGATTGTCGCTCGCTCGGCGTCGAGTGGTTTCGACGGACCCAGATGTGGGTGCGTAACCATTCGCTGAAACGGTGTAAGCAATAGGGCCGGAAACAGTATAAGCCCCTTGTCTATCAAAGGCTCGACATCCGTATTCTTTAGCGATGCCCACCGTTCTCACTTCGCTGCATCGATTGCCATTGGCGGTCACCGTCGCATTGCCCGTAAAGGCCGCGCCTTCTGCGTTTTCAACGTCAATCAAAACACCAAATTCCAGGGTCAAAGTAGTGTAAGAGGTGCCAGCACCCAAAAAGTTCGTCCACATTTTCCCATCACTGTCATCTGCCACATAACCATCCGGAGCCGCTTCAATCACGTAGTCCTGATCAACCGGCAATGGAAAGTTGTAGAGATAAGTGGAAGACCCGGGTGACATGGGGCCTGAGCTGTAGTCATAGCCTTGATTCTTACAGTCGCTCTTGTCACCCAAGGCACTTGTTTTTTGGCCTGGGTATCCATTCGCCTCATAAATCATGAAGTCCATTTCTTGCAAGTCTTCAAGTTGCTCATCCGCTGTATTTTTGACGCGAACACTCACATCTTCACAGGTATCTTCAGGGGCTGCAGGCGTGGTGAATCCGGGGTCATTGGGGCCATCATCCGGTGGATTGATCATGCCTGGAGTGTCCAGCACGGGCAGGGATGGATCATCTGCCGATCCATCATCAACAACCGCTCCATCCAGAAGCACTTGTGCGTCTTCTCCAAAAAATCCCTGAAAGCTTTGCGTATTCGATAATGCAAAGGCCAGACCTCCCAACGCGAGAAGAACCCCTAGAATGATGATTAATTTTTTCACAAGATGACTTGTTAAATCTTGTCATTGTACATGAATTCGAGAGTTTTTTCAATTGAAACAAAGAGGTTATCGTTCTAAACT
>CAZBZW010000007.1:0-20607 GCA_964496535.1 uncultured Candidatus Peribacteria bacterium | reverse complement strand
TTGCGAGCAGTCGCAGTCATGTTTCGCTGTCGGAGGCTCTGCAAAAATCCATGCAAAATCCCAGCGTGAAGACCGCGCTTTCGACCGCTCGATTTGAAGAAAAATCCGATCGCGTGCTTTTGCATTTGGGCAGTCATTTTCACTGGGAATTGCTGTCGAGACCCGCACATTTTGTCGAGCTTGAAGCTAAAATAAAAGAGTTGTTGGGTGGTGGCTATCGTCTCGATTTGGTTTTGGAAGATGCGGGCGAAGAGGAAGATCCTTTGGCGGTTTTAGGCTGGAACCAATGAGCAGTTTGAAGGCTATTTCTGAGTTGGTGCGTGATCGAGCCGGTTTTGATCGACCTTGGGTGCACGTGGCGGGCTCCAAAGGCAAGGGCTCTACTGTTTTTTTGGCGGGCCACTTATTGCAGTTGGGTGGCTTGCACGTGGGCGTTTTTTCTTCTCCGCACATTTTAGAATTGCGCGAATGCGTGCAGATTGATGGCGAGCCGGTTTCGGCAGAGGTGCTGGAATCGGAGTTGGCGCATTGGCGCGGGATTGATGATGAGTTGAGCGAGTTCGAGGTGCTGACCGTCGCAGCCTTTTCGCTGTTTCAAAAGGCGGGCGTCGATGTGTGTTTGATGGAGTGCGGTTGGGGTGGCGCTCGTGATGCGACGAACATTGAGGGTGCGAAAAATCTTTGCGTTTTGACCCACGTTGAAGCGGAACATCTCGGAATTTTGGGTAACACGGTGGCTGAAATTGCTCGAGAAAAATTGGGGATTTGCCGTGAGGGCGTGCCTCTGTTGACGGTGCATCAGTCTGCGGAAGTGAAGGGAGTTTTGAAGGATTTTAATGTGGAGATCGTGGAGCCGGTGGTCGCTGGTATGCATCCACCGGAGAGTGTGGGATTGGCGTTGCGCATTGCTTCTGCGTTTGGCGTTTCGGGTCACGCTGAAGATTTGGCGGACTTTCAAATTCCGGGGCGCTTTGAGGTGATTTCGTGGAAGGGGCATACTTTGATTTTAGATGGCGCCCACACGATGGATAGCGTGCAAAGATTGCGTGAGAATGTGAAGATTTGGGCGAGTCAGCGCGGGTTTTTGAAGGTGACTTGGGCCCTGCATTTTTTGAAAGATAAACATGCCGGTTTGCCGAGTTTATTCGAGGGCGAAGAGGTCGTTTGGATTTCTTTAGACGACGAACGAGCGGGAGTGGCTCCGGTCAGTTGGAAGGCGCTTGAGTTGAATCAATTTTTTGATCAACTTGCGGGCGAAGAACCCCGATTGGTGGTTTTTGGAGGTTCGTTCAGGTTGGTTGGGGCAGTCAAGCGATTTTCATCCGCCGGCGGATAGTTTTTCAAACTCCCCTTCCCCAATCACCGGCACACCCAGCTCTTTTGCCTTGTCCAACTTCGAGCCTGCCTTTTCGCCGGCGAGCACGAAATCGGTTTTGGCGCTGACGGAACCGGAGACGTGGCCGCCGCCGCGTTCGATGATTTCTTGAAACTCTTCGCGGGGTTTTGAAAGGGTGCCCGTGATCACAAACGTTTTGCCGGTGAAGGGCGTCTGTTTTTTAGCTTCAGGCAAAACCAGTGTGAGGCCGAGCTTCGTGAATTTATCGAGCAGTTGCTGAGTTTTTGGGTGGGCCATCCACTCTTCGAGAGCTTCGACCATTTTGTCGCCGAAGCCTTCCATCGCGAGCAAATCTTCGTGGGTTTGCGCCTTCAGAATTTCTAAAAATTGGCTGGGGGTGATTTCGGCAGGAAGATTTTTCTCGCGTACAAAATCAGCTAAATCTTTGGCGGAAGTTTCGCCCACAAAACGAATTCCGAGCCCAAAAATAAAGCGGTATAGGTCCACGCGTTGGCGCGCAGAAATTCCAGCCAAAACGTTGTCGGCTTTCTTTTCTTTGAAGAGCGGCAATTCCAACAATTGCTCTTTGGTGAGCGTGAAAATGTCGGCAAAGTCGTGCACAAATCCATACTCAATCACGGCGGCGATCAGTTTGTCGCCGAAGGTTTCCATGTCCATGGCTTTGCGCGAAACAAAATGTGAAAATGCCTCGCGGTTTCGGCTGGGGCAATGCAGGTTTTGGCAACGGTGGGCTGACTCGCCTTCGACTCGCACAAGCGGCTCGCCACAACTGGGGCAAGTGGTGGGAAATACGAATGGCTGACTGTGCGCGGGGCGCAGATTTTCAAGCACGGCCACCACTTCCGGAATCACATCTCCAGCTTTTTGAATGATGACGGTGTCGCCCACGCGAATGTCGAGTTTTTGAATTTCGTCTTCATTGTGAAGTGTGGCGCGCGAAACCACGGAACCGGCCACCAAAACAGGCTTGAGTTCGGCCACAGGGGTCGCGGCGCCGGTGCGTCCAATTTGAATGGTGATGTCTAAAAGTTCAGTGCTGATTTGCTCGGCCGGAAATTTATAAGCGACGGCCCAACGAGGCGATTTGGCGGTGTATCCGAGGCGCTCTTGCTTTGCGAGATCGTTGACCTTGAGCACAATGCCATCGGTTCCATACGGCAATTCTTTGCGGTGAGTCTCCCAATGTTTCAGTTCTTTTAAAATCGAGGCAGTATTTTTGTGGAGTTTTCGCTGACGATTCACGGGCAATCCGAGTGCTTCAAATGTATCGAGCACGGAGGCTTGGGTCGCTAGAGTTCCCAAATTGTTCTCACCCAATGAGTACAAGTAAATTTCAAGCCCGCGGCCAGCTGAAACCGAAGGGTCTTGCTGGCGAATGCTTCCGGCGGCAGCGTTGCGTGGATTCGAAAATCCCTCCATTTTTTCAAAGGCTTTTTCAGGCAAAATCACTTCGCCCGAAACTTCCAAATCGACCGGTTCGCGCAATCGCAGGGGCAAATTTTCGATGGTGCGCACGGTGTGGGTCACGTCCTCGCCCACCACTCCATCGCCACGCGTCAGGCCTTTCACTAAAACTCCTTGTTCGTACCACAGTGTGATGTTGAGGCCATCGAGTTTGAGTTCGCTGAGAATTTCGCTGGGGCCGACTGCATCCTCCACACGTTTCATCCAGGCTTCGAGCTCGGTGGTATCGAAGACGTCGGCGAGGCTCCATTTGGCGCTTTTGTGAGGTACTTTTTTGAAGCGGCCCGAAATCACGGCGCCCACGCGTTGAGTCGGAGAATCGGGCGTGATGAACTCGGGGAATTCGGTTTCGAGAGCGATCAATTCTTTTTTGAGGCTGTCGCGCACCGACTCGGCCACGGGGCTTTGATCGAGCACAAAATATTCGTAGTTGAGGCGCAAAATCTCTTCACGCAGTTTTTCGATTCGGGCTTGAGCTTCGGAGCGATTCATATGGCCATTTTACTTTTTTCGGGGCAAATGGGAAGATGGACTCATGAAGCGATGGTTGTTGTTTTTGATTCCTGTAGTGGCTCTCGTGAGCTGGCTGGCCTTGCATCCGACTCATGATTTCACGCATGCCGATCGAGCTCGCATTCAGGCGCAGCTCAAGTGGCCTCAAGAATGTGAGAATGCGTTTGTGACGACCGAGAGTGATCCGTCGGGCTTGCATTATTATGAGCTCGGCGAAGGCAGACGTCTGATTCAAGTGGCCTGCGCGAACGGGGCCTATCAAGGTTCTTACTTGTACATGATGCAAAAAAACAGCGACGCGGCAACCTTGCTCACCTGGCCTTTGTACGACTCTTATGAGGTTTGGGGCACGCCTCTCGATTTTGATGCCGGACGCAAGCAGATTGGGTTCATGTTCAAAACCAGTGGCGTCGACCCGTGCCATGAACAAAGAATTTATTCACTCGAAAGTGACACCCCCGTTCTAGTGAGCCATGAGTCGGTTTGTATTGAAGAGTGAAATCTGCTATAATGGCTGGAACTTTTGAACCTTATGAGTGATTTGAACCCTCTCTTCGACCCCACCACCGACAATCAGGTGATTCCGGCCGATCAACAAGCTCGCATCAACCAACCTCTCAGCGGAGGCGCGTTGACCGCCGATGATCAGATCTTTTTGAATCAACTCGTGAACCTAGTCGATGAAGGTAAAATCAAGCCTTATGACTCCTCAAGCCTCTTGAATATGGAGGTTTACAACAAGCTCGATGCAATGACTCAAGCGAAGGTGGACCAAGGTGCCTTTTTAATGCTCAGCAAGATTCGCACGATTCACGACTGGTCTAAAATGGGCCTCGAAATGAACTATCAAATGGAAAATATGATCCATGCCCTTCGCCTCGACAAAGAGCGCTTGGAGGCCGAGAAAGATGTATTCATTATTTAAAGTATGGCTGAACCTCTCCCAGCAGGGCCCGAAAATACTGATGTTCAAAATCAGGCTCCACAAGCTCATGTGGATACTGTGGCGACTCCGGATGAAACAGCAAAGGGTGAGGCGGCGGCGAAAGAGGAGGCGGCTCGCAAAGCCAAAGAAGAAGCTGATAGGAAAACTGAAGGAGATCCTGATAAAGCTTTGGCCGATGATTTAGCGAATACAGATGCACCTCCCAAAGACCCCACCCCAGTCGCCGCTCGACAAGCAGAGACCGGAAGTATGACCGACGCCGTTAAAGAAGCGGGAAAAGGGGCTCGAGAGTTTTTTGGTGGAATGTTGAGTGGGCTCAAAGAGACCGTGGCGAGTTGGATTCCTACCCAAATCAACACCGCTCTGCAGGAAATTAAAACTGATGGCAGTTTGAGCTGGATGACCAGTTTTGGGCTCAAGGCCAGTTTGATTTTTAGCAAACAAATCCCCAAAGATTCTCTCAAAGATTTCAGTGATGCTGACAAAAATCTCCTCGCTGAGGGCTGTGGGCTTCAAATTAAAGATGTCGAAAAAACTGCTGGTTCGACTGTTGATATGGTGGAGCTCAGCTTCAAATCAGACTCAATCAATAAGGCGGCTGTTGAAGCAACACGATTCCGAACGACTTTAAAAGAAGGTCTGAGTCAACGAAAAGGCAGTGAGACATTTGCAGATTGGCTGACCCCACAATTGGATGGCAAAAACATCGGCGCCCTCAAGGCAGAACTCGCGAAAGCACCTGATGATCAAAAGGAATCAGCGAATGCCCTCTTGCAAGTTTTAAGTAAAATGGGCGCGACCGATGGCGATGATGCGCGCGCCTATATGACAGAAAATATGAATCGTCTTCTTCTCGAATTTAAATCTGTTCCTGTTGTCGAACCCGTAACTCCTCCCGCCGCACCTGTTGAAACCACTCCCACAACTCCCTCTTCCACTCCCACCACCACTTAAGCTAAAATCTCAATATGGCTGACTCCACAACCACCACAACTCCAACTGCCGTGACCGTGCCTCCTCTGGTTCAAGAAAAGTTCCCTGACTTGGTCGCGCTCATTTTGAAGACTCAATCGATGTCCGATGAAGAGCGCAATTACTGGTTTCAGATTTTGCCGATCATGACCGAAGAACAGGTGACGCGCTTGCGCACGATTTTGGATGACGAAGCCAAACAACTGCAGGCTCTCGATCAAAAATATCAGGGGGATTTGAAGGGTTTGAATGAAAAACACATGAGTGAGTGGGATTCAGCTACTGCTGAAAAAGCTCGTGCTGAACGAGAAAAAGCCGAATCGGAATCTGAAAAAATTGAGGCGGCAGAAGAGGCTAAAATCTTGACTGAAATCAATCAGCTATAAGAGTTCCCTTGGCGATGAAGCGTCGAAGGCGTGTACCGACCGGAGTGCAGGTCATGAGGGTGATTTCGTAGCCATCACCTTGAGTAAGCACCGAAACATCGTTGGGCTGAACCTCTTTGGTTTCAGTGATTTTATAGCGATATAAATTTTGGTCATGTGCAATTAAAATTTCATCCCCGATTTTGATTTTAGGTAATTTGGCGAAGACGGTATTGAAGTCGCTGAGTTCCCAAAACACATTGGAACTGTGGCCCGTCAAAAAAACATTGCCGCGCTTGCCGGGTTCCGCCGTACCTGGGTAATGCACAACCCCTTCGCTCAGCGATTTGTGAATGCTTTCTTCGAGCGTGTTCCAATCTTGCCCTTTGAGCGCGCTGACCCCATTTTCGACTTCGACCACCGGAGCGTTGATGCCCAAACTGGGAATTTCAATTCGATTTTGTATGGGTAATGGAGTGAGTTTGAGCGGTGGAATTTCTTGAGGAGCCGTCGGTGTGCTTGTGAGTGTGGGGGCAGATTGAAAAGTGGGTGCTCGCGAAACATCGGTGACCGATGCTTTGAAAATTTGCACATATGAGGGCGCGTTGGTGGCCATGAAAAACACTGTGAAGAGCGCGAGCGTGGAGGCAATAAGCCTTACGACATACGGTCGCTGGATTTTCGGGCGCTTGAATCGTATGAGGCCGCTGGGCGGCAGGTCCATGCGAATGTGATCCGCTTCGGGTGTTTCGAGAATTTTTCGATCGAGCTGAAAAGCGAGTGTTTTGATGTGGCGGTCGAGTGGCGTGGGCATGCGTTCAGTTTAACATGATTCCCCCTCCTATCAACTCGTCACCGTCGTACAGCACCAGAGACTGACCGGCCATCACCGCACGTTGGGGTTCTAAAAATTCCACCACGGCTCGGGTCGGGTCGCCTTCCAGCATTTTGATTTGGCCCTGACCTGTTTTTCCGTGGCTACGAATCTTCATGTCAAAAATCTTGTTTTTATCCGCCGGCGGATGGCCAGCCAGAAAACTCACTTCGCGCAACTGAATGGAATTTGCGAAAAGCTCCGCTTCGGTGCCCAAAATCAGGGCGTTGCGAATGTTGTCGACGCGCTTCACAAACAGTGGTTCGGCCTGACCGCCGACCCCGACTTTGCGCTGACCGATGGTATAAAAAGGCAAGCCTTTATGTTCACCCATCACTTCTCCTGCTTCATTCAGAATCGCACCCTGTCGAAAATCTTTTTCAGCCTTCAAATAGCGCTCTAAAAATCCGAGATGTGTTTTTTCGGGGTAAAAACAGACGCCTTGGCTTTCGCGTTTGCCCTTGAGCTCTTCGAGTCCAAATTTTTCGGCCAATGCCTTCACTTCGCTTTTGTCGTAGTCGCCCAGTGGGAAGAGGATTTTTTGCAGTTTTTCCTGCGAAAGATTGTAGAGAAAGTAGGTCTGATCTTTCGCGGCATCTTTGCCTCGCAATAGATGCGTGAAACCTGATGGATCGCGTTCGAGGCGAGCATAGTGGCCGGTCGCCAAATAATCGCAATCCAGTTCCTCCATTTTTTTGAAAAAAGCGCCGAACTTGATGGTTTTATTGCAACGTACGCAGGGGTTGGGCGTTTCACCCTTGCGAAATCCTTCGAGAAAAAACTCGACCACGTTTTCACGAAAACCCGCCTCCATATTCACAGAATAGAATGGAATGCCCATTTTTTGAGCAATCTGGCGCGCGAATAAGAGTGATTCGATTGAACAACATTTGTTTTGAGGGAATTTTTGCGAGTCACCCAATTCAAAAATAGTGGGATCGGCCCACAGGTTCATGTAAACAGCCACCACATCATAACCCTGCTCTAAAAGAAGCGCGGCGGATACCGAAGAATCCACGCCGCCCGACAAGCCCAATAAAACTCGCTTTTTTTTCATCTTCTCTTACTATAAAATAAAGTATTGATAAGGTCAATTTATGGAGGCACTTCTCGAAAAAGCTGGCCGTTACCTCCCTCAGTTCAATCCTGAGAAATTGCGTTCTGCGTATGCATTTTCGGCGAAAGCCCATTCCGGCCAGATGCGAAAAGATGGCGTGACTCCTTATGTCATGCATCCGTTGGCGGCGGCCATGATTTTGACCGAACTGCGGGCGGACGAAGACACATTGATCGCGGCACTCCTGCATGACGTGCCTGAAGACACTAGCTACACTCTCGAAGACATCGAGGCTTTATTTGGCCCTCAGGTACGGTTTTTGGTGGAGGGCGTGACCAAGCTCTCAAAGGTGCATTTTCGAAATGACATGGAACTTCGACAGGTGGAATCGCTAAAAAGGCTCTTCATTCATTTGGCCGAAGACCCTCGTATTATTTTGATCAAATTGGCCGATCGACTGCACAACATGCGCACGCTCGACGCGGTGCCCGACCTTAAAAAACGCGAACGCATCGCTCACGAAACGCTCGAAATTTATGTGCCGATCGCCAATGTGATGGGTATTTGGGATTTGAAAAATCCGCTCGAAGATGAGTGTTTTCGGGCGCTTTACCCCGAGGAGTACTATCGTTTGGTCGATGAACTCGAGGCGCATTACGAGGCTCGTGAAGCGATGGTGACCGCGATGATCGCCAGCATCGAAGTTCTGCTCAAAGAAAAAGGAGTGCCGTTTGTGCGCGTGGAAGGTCGTACAAAAAATTTGTTCGGTATCTTTCAAAAAATGCGAATGGGTGGCAAGAGCTTTCAAGAAATCAACGATATTTTGGGCATTCGCGTGGTGGTGGCCGATGTTGGAAATTGCTATCAAGCTCTCGGGGTTTTGCATCAAAAATTCACTCCGAAAATCGGGCGGCTCAAAGACTACATTGCGATTCCTAAAAGCAATGGTTACCAGGGAATCCACACCACGGTGTTTGGGCTCAAGGGCCGACTCACCGAAATCCAGATTCGTACCGAAGAGATGCATTTAGAAAATGAATATGGCGTGGCGGCTCATTTTTTCTACGATGCAACCAAGCTCGGAACTCAGGCCAAAAAACCCAAACGCCAGCACTGGATCGCCAACATTCTTTCGCTTCAACGCGAGATTCAAGATCACACCGAGTTTTTGAAAGAGCTCAAACTCGACTTTTTTAAAGATCGTATTTTTGTATTCACGCCCAAAGGCGATGTGCTCGACTTACCTCAAGATTCAACTGTTTTGGATTTTGCATATCAGGTTCACACGCATATTGGGCATCAGGCCGTATCGGCCCGCGTGAATGGTCAGTGGGCCCCGCTTTTTTCTCCGCTCAGCAGTGGCGACATCGTGCAGGTTGAGATTGATCCAGCAGGTTCGGGGCCTTCGGAAGATTGGCTTTCTCAGGTTAAAACGCATGTGGCGCGCACTCGCATTCGAGAATTTTTGAAGCAGAAAGAAGATGTGAGTGAGAAGGCTTTTGCTGAAACGGAACCTGTTCGCGTGATTCCCGCCCAAGCTTTGGCCGGAGCGCATCACTTTTTGCGCATCGAAGTGGAAGATCGTTTGGGGCTTCTGGGCGACTTGGGCCACCTTTTGGCACAGCTTGGCTTCAACGTGCTTCGCATGCACAGCTTTCCTGTTCAAGGCTCATCGGGCCTGGGCTTCATGGAATTTGAAGTGCAATCACTCGAAAACAAGCCCATTGATGAGCTGGTTCAGCACCTCTATCAGATTCAAGGCGTGCGACGAGTGGTGCACCTTTAACTCTGAAATCGGAAGTGCATCACATCGCCATCTTTGACGATGTATTCTTTGCCCTCGAGACGCATCAGGCCTTTTTCTTTGGCGCCCGCTTCCCCACCGTGAGCGATGAAATCATTGAAGGCGATGACTTCGGCGCGAATGAATCCCTTTTCAAAATCGGTGTGAATGACACCCGCCGCTTGAGGTGCGGTGGCTCCTTTTTTGATGGTCCAAGCGCGCACTTCTTTAACGCCCGCTGTGAAGTAAGTTTGCAAGCCCAGCAGGTCGAATGCCTCGCGAATCAAGCGGTGCAATCCAGTTTCTTTCAGCCCCAAATCTTTGAGGAATTCGGCGGACTCTTCAGGTGAAAATCCGACCAATTCGGCTTCAATTTTGGCAGAAATCGGAATGATTTTGGTGCTTGCTGGAACGCCCAATTCGGCGCGCATGGCATTTTCGTCAAAAGTGGCGATTTCGGAATCAGACACGTTCACAATCATCATGATCGGCTTGAGTGTGATGAGGTGCAGGTCTTGAAGCATCAGTTTTTCGTCGTCGGTGAGGCCAAGATTGATCGCCAGAGTTCCGGCGTCCATTTGAGGTTTAATTTTTTCAAGCAGAGCGTGGTAAGCCGCTTTGATTTTATCTCCACTGCGGGCTTCTCCGGCTGATTTCAGCATGCGTTTTTCGATGGTTTGTAGATCGGCGAGCAAGAGCTCCATTTCGATGATTTCGCGGTCGCGTTTGGGGTCGACGTTGTCGTGCACGTGAATCACATCACCATCTTTAAAATGTCGCACCACTTGTGCGATGGCATCACACTGACGGATGTGTGAAAGGAACTGATTTCCGAGCCCTTCGCCTTGGCTGGCCCCCTTCACCAAACCTGCAATGTCGACAAATTCGACAATGGCCGGAAGGATTTTTTCAGGATTCACAATTTTGGCGAGTTCTTGCAGGCGAGCATCGGGCACTTCAACGACTCCGACGTTGGGGTCGATGGTGCAAAATGGGTAATTGGCCGCCTGAGCGGCCTGACTTTGAGTGAGTGCGTTGAAGAGCGTGGATTTTCCCACATTGGGCAGACCGACGATTCCGATTTGAAGAGCCATATGTTTGAGATTGCGCGGATTCTAGCGCTTTGCCCACTCCGCTTCAAGTTCGGCTTGCGTGAGCTGACCGGGGGCCGAGGCGGTTTCGGGTGTGAGCGGAGCGAAATACATCACCGAACCTTTGAGCGGCGCCTGAATGCGGATGTCACGAGCGAGCGGACCCATTCCGGTGATGATGAGGCGACCGTGCAGGTCGGGCCTTTCGAGTAGAGACAATAGACGATCGCCATCTTCCGAACTTTGAATCCAGCAGGCAATTTTATAAAAATCGGCCTTTTCGCTCTGCATTTGAGCACAAATTTTGTTCAATTCTTCAACCGAGGGCGTGCCGTTAAAATCATGAAATGATCGGATTACTTGTGCGCGTTTGTTGCGCAGTAAAGTTCCAAACTCCTCATCCACCTCAAGGCCGACTGGAATGTCGACGTAATCGAGACCCGCTTTCACGGCGCGCTTGGCCATTTCAAGGTTTTCGGTCTTACCGATGATTTGAACCTTAAAATAAACATGAATCACGGTGAGGTCGCCCTTCACTCGCATTTGATCGAGCCAAATTTCAAAAATATCGGCTTTGTTTTTCACTGCTTTGAGGCGCTTCACTAAAAGTGCGAAACTTTCAACCTGAAGCGGCAGAACGTGTTTGGATTTGATCATGCTTTCAGTTAAACTGCACCTCATAAATATGACAACATGAAAAAATTTGCATCAAAATTACTCAAAAAAGAATTTCTCACCGACGATGTGGTGCACATGGATTTTGAATTTTCAGAAGGTTTCGTGCCTTATGACGCAGGCCAGTTTTTTATTTTAAAAGTGGCGGATGGCCAAGTTCCTCCGGTGAATCGCTCGTATTCGGTGGCGAGTTCGCCGCGTGAAGAAGGCTTTTTTTCGCTCTGCGTCAAACTGCTCGAGGGCGGGCGTGGCTCGGAATATTTTCGAGCGATGGCCGTGGGCGATTCGGCTGAATTCATGGCTCCGTTCGGACATTTTGTGTTGGCTCCTGATATGAAGCGAGTGATTTTGGTTTCGACCGGAACTGGCTTGGCACCCTACATGGGCATGGTTCCTGAGCTTTTGAACGCGGGTTTTGCAGGTGAAATTGTGGTTTTGTTCGGAGTTCGTCACGAAACAGACCTTTTTTACATGAAAGAATTGCAAGCGTGGGCCGCCGAACACGGCAATTTGAAATTCATAGCCACCTTGAGCCAGCCTTCGGAAGATTGGGCCGGAGCGAAAGGCCGCGTGACCGATCATCTGCCCCGCATCTTGGCCGGAGATCTCGAAAACGTGCACATTTACATCTGTGGCAACGGCGCGATGGTCAAAGAAGTGAAGTTGATGGCGGAAGGCGCGGGCCTCACCAAAGAACGCATTCATCTGGAGCAATTCAATGCGGCTTGAGAAAAATGCGAACATGATGTATAATTGAGGGATTTATTTAAACGTCCTCATATGTTGCATCATTCTTATAGAAGCTTCGAAATACAAAATCGCACCTTTAAAGGTGAGGCTTTTGTGACTCAGACTGGAGAGTCCACTCCATTCGCTAGGGAGTTTGCCGACAAAAAGCCGGAGGGACTGAGGGCAGATGTTGCAAAAATGGAAGAATTGGAGCGAGAACGAACTCAAAAGGCGCTCGATGCTTTAGATTTTGACGTCATTGCTTCCATCGGGAGCATTGTTGAGAAAACTGAAATGGGTCGTGAGCGCGTGGACTCTGAAAAAATCACGATTGATACGGCTACGTCTCGACAAGGTTTGATCGCGCTGATTCAAAAAGAGTTTCCAGATCTTTTGAAAACTCGCGAATTACTGCAACTTTCCTACAAATGGATGTTCGCTCAGACCGATGGTTCTGTGAACGATCTGCGAGAGGGTGACCAGGTTGAATTTAAAGACGGAAGGGTCACTTTGACTCGTAATGGCACTGAATTTTACAAGGAAGTCGAGGTTTTACCTTGGAGCTTTTTGCTAGGTGAAAAGCCCACCGCACTTCCGAACGTACCGGCCGATAATGCACCTCCTGCTGAACCTGCTGAACCTGCTGCGCCAGAGCCGATCGACACATCCACGTTCACCGATGAAGGCCCTGTCCAACCTAAACCTCAAGATGTTTCGCAGGAAGGAGTGGAAGTGGCTCGAGGTCGTGCCGCCGAACGCAGTAAATATCTAGACGGTATGAGGACCAATTGGGATCAAATTATGGTCAGTTTGCAAGCTCAACTTCCTGAAGGCGTTGTAATGAAAGTAGAAGAGACTGGATTCAAAAATAAATTGAGCCGACGAATCATTCTTTCAAAAGGCGACCAGGAAGCTGTGGTTTCCGTGATCGTCCGTCAAGATAAAGCTCCCTCTGATCGTAATGCTGCACTTGGATACGACCAGAATGTTGAAGTTGAAATCCGCAGTGGTGGAAAAAATTATGAAACTGTTTTGGAAGCTGTGCAGGCTGCACAATCCAAGCTATCAACTCCAATAGACTCGACTCTCGCTTCTCAAAGAGAGATTACTGACCCTTATGAAAAACAATTTGGCTCAGAAATTGCCCTGACAAAGGAAATTCTGCTCAGCCAAATTGAAGGATTTAATAGGAATCACCCTCGGAGACCTATTGATGCTAGAATGCTCACTTTTCCTGCACGCAAGGATGGTACTTTCGAGCTCATACTGGAATCCTCTGTTGGTCAATTCAGCATTCGGATCAGGCCTGGCGAACAATATCGCAGTGGAGCTTTTGATAAAAAAAATGGCTCTCAAATTCTATTATTAGATAAAGATGGACTCAGTGAGCCGTCAGAGTTCGCGACTATTGATGATGCCGTTGAGACTGTTTTTGAGCGCTTGAAAAGCCCGGACAAGGTAGAACGCTTATCGTACATTCAGCAGGCTCGAACAAAACTTGCCGTCGCTTTAGGGCCTACCGTCGCTTCTCTTCAATCAAAATATCGACCTGAAATAGTTGCCGATTCGAAAGGTTATGGCAGCGATTTGACGGTCTCGAGCGTGTCTGATGGTAAGAGTGGCGACATCACTTATGATATCGTACTCAAAGACAAGAGATATCAGGTTCGAGTGGAAGCTCCTGACACAATCGATTCTAATTTTGACTACACTGCAGATCGCGGTGCCGTCATTACTGACTCGAATGGCGTGACCTACAAAACAGTCTCAGACGCAATCAAAGGAGTTCTTGATACTGAAACTACTGCTTCCAATTAAATAGGAATGGTGCCGCGAGGCGGGATTGAACCACCGACACGGGGATTTTCAGTCCCCTGCTCTACCACTGAGCTACCGCGGCACGAGCGCTAGTTTACTGCATTTGACGAGATCTTCAAGAAAAAATCTTGCGCTCGTCAAAAAAGGTCACTATACTCCCAGCACTTTCAGATCATTATGGCTAAACGAAAAAGTATTCCTTACGTGTGGATGTGCTCCGAAACCCATCGAATTGACGGGTCGGGCCGTGCCGCTAAAGACAAACTCAAAGAGATTGTTCGCATGATGTATTCGTCAGTTCTTCGAAAACGCACCAAGCACGTTGCTAAACCTGTTAAGAAGGGTGGAACCAAAGCGTTAGAGAACGCCAAGTAGTTTTGAGAGAGTGGCTCCGACTGCGTAAGCGATGGATGCCGCGAGGCTTCCGTATGCTGCAGTTTCAAACCCCGAGTGGATCGGGTTTTTTTCAGTGAATCGAGACTTCACCATTCCCACAAAAAAGAGGGCGCAAACGGTGGCGACACTGGTTCCCCAAAAGACAGTGCGCGGCTCCCATGGGAAAAAGCTCGACAACACATAACCGATGAGCGGAATTGAACCCACGAGCTGAAAGGCTAAAAAAGTAGCCCATGCACCTTTGAAGGGCTGAGAGTTTTCTTCAATCACCGAAAATTCGAACTGCAACATCATTTGCACCCACACTTTGGGGTCGCTGGTGATGATTTTTTCAGCGCGACTGAGGTCTTTTCCCTCAAACCCCAGGTGACTCAAAATTTCGCGTATTTCCTTTTTCTCTTCGAGTGGCTTTTCACGAATCGAGCGAAGTTCGTCGATGCGAATGGCTTCAATGCGTTCGCGTTCAGTTTTGTCTGAGCTGTACTTCCCCACTGCCATCGAAAATCCATCGGCCAGCAAATTGGCGAAACCTAAAATCAAAATAGTGGATGTCGGCAGATTCGCCCCCACCACTCCGGCGACCACCGCAAAGGTCGTCACCGCTCCGTCGATGCCTCCGTAAACAAAATCAGGAATCCAGTTGTAGCTCTTTTTCTTCATGATGATAGAATAGCCTCGGATTTAACCACCGTCCATGAAAGTGATTTGCTGGAATGTGAATGGCCTGCGAGCCGTGTGGAAGAAAGGATTTTTAGATTTCTTGGAGCGTGAATCACCCGATGTTTTGTGTGTGCAGGAAACGAAAATGCAAGAGGCGCAGGTGACGCAAGAGTTGTTGAATCCACTGGGGTATTTTAGCACTTGGGCGTGTGCCGAGCGCGCGGTCTACAGCGGCGTGGCGACGTTTTCGAAAGTGAAACCACGATCGGTGCAAATTGAGCTGGGAGGCGGACGACACGACCATGAAGGACGTTTGGTTTTGACTGAATTTGACGATTTCACTCTCGTGAATGTCTATATTCCGAATGGCGGCATGGGCGATCATCGTGTGGAATTCAAACTCAATTATTACGATGAAATGCTCGATTTTTTAGAGCGCTTGCGAACCGAAGGACGCAATTTGGTGATCTGTGGGGATTTCAATACGGCGCATCATGAAATTGATTTGGCGCGGCCGCAAGACAATGTGACCGTGAGTGGATTTTTGCCTGTTGAACGCGCCTGGCTCGACAAGTTCACGGCCGCGGGTTACGTCGACATGTTCCGGCATTTGCACCCCGATGCACGCGACGCCTACACCTGGTGGAGCTTTCGCACTGCGGCCCGAGTGCGCAATGTGGGTTGGCGCATTGATTACTTTTTTGCGAATAAAGAGTTTGCTGATCGCGTGAAGCGCTGTGAGCACTTGGCCGACGTGGAAGGCTCGGATCACTGCCCTTTAATGCTTGAGTTTTAATGGATCTTTTTCTTACTCTTTTTTATCAAGTGGCCCCGTTGGGAATCTTGATTTTTTTAGGTTATTTCGCGCAAAAGCGCTGGAATTTAGACGCTCGCAGTTTTTCAAAGTTTTTGATTTTTTGTGTGACACCTGGAGTTCTGTTTTACTCAGGCTGGAACGCACCGATTCAAGCCCATGCGCTTTGGTATCCGGTGCTGTTTTTTGCGGTCGAGGCCGTCGTTTCGATACTGCTTTTTGGCCTGGGGAAAGTCATACTCAAAGACAGTCGTGCGAACCTTTTGGCCTTTTCGGGCACCGATCCCAATACGGGTTATTTTGGCTACCCTGTTGTGGTGAGCTTGCTCGGAGCGACTTTGGGCCCATTGACCATTCTCATCAACATGGGCAGTTTGATGTTTCAAAATCTGCTCGGCTATTACTATGTGGCTCGAGGACGTCTTGAGGTCAGCGAAAGCATTGTGCGCTTGCTGAAATTGCCCGCTTTATACGCCTACGTTCTAGGTTTATTTTTTCATTTTTTTAAAGTGACTCAGCCTGATTTTTTAGCTCCGCTCATGCAGAATTTTATTGGCACCTGGATTTACCTAGGGATGGCGATTGTGGGCATGGGCTTGGCCGGCGTACGCTTGCGCGAACTCGATTTTTCTTTTTTAAGTTTGTGGTTTTTGGGCAAATTCGTGGCCTTACCAGTCGCCATGCTTTTATTTTTTTGGCTCGATGCTCATGGCATTCACATTCTCACTGAAGAAGCGCGGAATGTTTTTTGGATTCTGAGTCTCTGCCCCACTGCAGCCAACACGGTGGCCTTTTCGACTGAACTGAATGTGCACCCTGAACGCGCAGCGTCGATGGTCTTTTTGAGCACAATCTTCGGCCTATTCTATATTCCGTTTATTTTAAGCCTTGGGCTTTTATAAAATTTACGAATCGATCGATGAGTTTTTCGGGTTTGTTTTCATCGAATTCATCAAAACCCAAGACGAATCCGGGGGCGGGCATTAAAAACCGAGTGGCCTGAGTGATGCTTTCTACAAAATCACTCGCGTTGCCTTTGAGCTTCATGTTTTCTTCGATTTTTGCATCCCATTCGAGAGTCTCTGATCCTGGACTGGCCAGAAATGGAATAACAAAAGGAACATATCGAGCAAAAATAGGATTTTCATCGGTCGAGAGTCGCGTGTCGGGCCACATGTGTAATTCTTCAAATCCTGCGGGCCGTGGGGTGAAGATTGCGTCGTCTTCTTTTAAAGATTGATGATGAAGCGCGTATGCCGCCTGCCACACCGTCGTGCCCTTAGGGTTGACCAGTTGATACGGATGCAACGAGGCACCGATGGCGATTCCTGGAATATCTCCAATCACTTTTCGATACAGATTTAAAACGGCCTCTTGGTCATTGGATTCTTGGCTGGGCTGACTGCACAATCCGTATAAATAATAAGAGTTAAACATTGCTGTAGTAATAAAAAATCTGATAGTCGATTTCGTTTTCGGTCATGAGCTCTGAGGCGTATTTGATTTTGAAGCGCGGAGGGATTTCTGGGAAGAATGCATCGCAATCGAACTGGCCATAAACTTCGGTGAGAATCAGCTCGTGGCAAGCGGGATGCGAAATCGCCTCGGCATAGAGAGTGGCACCTCCGATCACAAAAGTTTTGCCTTCGCTTTGCTTGAGGGCGGCATCGAGTGAGTCGGCTAGAACCACGCCTTCAGGCACCTCAAAATCATCCCGCCGAGTGACTATGATATTTTTTCGATTCTTGAGAGGGCGAAAAGCGACTGGCAGAGATTCCCAGGTGCGACGGCCCATGATCACGGTTCCGCCGGTGGTGGTTTTGACGAAATGCTTGAACTCATTTTTGAGATCCCAGGGCAGGCGGTTTTCAATGCCGATGCCTCGGTTTTCATCCATGGCGGCGATGATTGAAAATTCCTTCATACGGCAACGGCAAATTTAATGAATGGGTCGTGTTCGTAATTTAAAAGTTCAAAATCCTCAAAAGTGAGATCCCAAAAAGGCTTCTGTGCAATTTTGAGTTGAGGCAAAGGCTTGGGGCTGCGTTTGAGCTGTTCTCTGAGGCCTTCGACGTGATTGAGGTAAATGTGAGCGTCTCCGAGCGTGTGAGTGAAAATACCGGCCTCCAGATTACATTCTTGAGCGATCATCATGAGCAAAGCGGCGTACGAGGCGATGTTGAAGGGAACGCCGAGAGCGATGTCGGCACTGCGTTGATAGAGCTGGCAGTCGAGGCGACCGTTCACGACGTAAAATTGAAAGAGGGCGTGGCAGGGCGCCAGCGCCATTTGATCGAGTTCACCGACGTTCCAGGCACTCACAATGAGGCGACGTGAATCGGGATTGGTTTTGATCTGCTGAATGACATTTGAGATTTGATCGATGTCACGACCGTCTTTTGTGGTCCATCGACGCCATTGTTTGCCGTAAATGGGGCCGAGCTCGCCGTCGGGTGCGGCCCAAGCATCCCAAATGGGCGTGTGCTGAGTGAGATTGTCATTGATGTTCGTGGAACCTTTGAGAAACCATAGAAGTTCACGGAGCACTCCATCGAAACGCACTTTTTTAGTGGTCACGAGCGGAAACCCCTCTCGCAGGTCGTACTTGCGTTGCATTCCAAATAGCGAGAGCGTGCCGGTGCCGGTGCGATCACTTTTACGCTCCCCTTTTTCGAGAACTTCTGCGACGAGTGAAAGGTATTGCTGCATGGGACTATTGTAGAGAACTTTCGGCCTCGTTTGTAGTTTGATTTCAACCTGTTGTCTTATTGACGAATTTACACTTTTATGCTTCTGTTGTATAAGTTTATTTTTGATTATGTCAATAAAGGCGCCAACGTCACCAATAGAAAATGTTGCCCTCAAAGGTCTCGTCTTGAGCGATGTTGATAAAACTCTCTATCGCACCACTTGAGCCATTCTCGATGGAATTTTGAGTCTGAAATTGAAGCCAACTCCCGAACTGTTCTATGCGTTCGCCTGTTGGCTTATGAAAAAGGTCTACGGGCGAGAATGGTTTTCAGAAAAAGTGGATCGTGTTTACGCGTCTATTTTAGAGCAGAATGGGCCTGACGGAATGGAAGATTTTTACAGGTTTGTCGCTGGCAAAATCGACCTTCATCACGATGGAGCGGTGGCCCTTTTGCAAACCTGCACGAACGCACAACTCAAGATGGTCTTTATCACGGGTAATGATGCGGAATATGTGAGGATTTTTCTGAATGTAAATGGCTTGGCAAATGCGAATACGGAAATTTTTGGCGGTCGATTTGAGGTCAAAGACCATCGCTATACCGGAAAATCCGAGGGCGTGAATATGGGCGCCGAAGGAAAGGCTGCGGTTGTCCAGAGATTGCGAAAGCGCCATCCGAATACTCCTGTAGTGCTCGCGATGGGTGACGATGAAGCGGATTTGTGTTTATTTCAAGCGGCCGCTCAGGATGGTGGAATTTGTGTGATGGTGGGCGATGATCGACGGTTGAATGATTTGCTCCTGGAGGATGGGTTTTCTATTTTTAAGAGCATTGAGGCTTACGATGGCGCTAAAGACCCTAAAAAAGTCCTACAGGTGGATGCACGACCCTCACCCGGAAAAATCACCTTAGCGGATGTGAATGCGAGTTTCGGCGAACTGATAAAACCAGCCTCATGATTGCCAAAGCGGAGAATAGGACAATCAAAAGCATGTTGAGATTCATCCAAGGCTTGTAGTCGTACAAGGTGATGTTTTCTCCAACCAACAAGGCCTTTTTATGGTTGGATGGATCGATTGCCACCAGGTACGTGCCTCCTTCTTTGATCTCTACTTTGTCTTTTACGGACTGAATGAACACCACTTCTGTGGTTCGCCGTGCATCTTCCGGGCCGTAACTCACAGAGAGAGACTCAATGCGCGAAACATCCCACCCATTTTCAACCACAAAATCCAGCCCGTACTCCTCCGCCATCACCCGCTCTCCATTTGCGATAGTTCTCGTGAGAAAGGAAAGACGCTGAACTTGCCCTCCAATGAGCAGTCCCAAAAGAAACACGACACAGGCTCCTTTGATGAGCGACTTCATGTTCATCATTTTGACTTTAATGGGCTCGTCTGGCGACGAGCTTGGAGCAGGTAAGGGGAATCGAACCCCTAGCTCCGCCTTGGCAAGGCGGCGTAATAACCATTATACTATACCTGCAAACGACCTGTGCATTAGGCTTTTTCGCGCTTCAAGTTTATAGCAACAAAAATCGCAGAAATCAAAGAAAAGAAGAACGTGAAGCCGTAAAACCCTGTCCAGATAGAAGTGAGTTGCACCAAAGTGGTGATAAAAATGGTCGGGATGAATGCAAGGGCTCCAATTTTGTAGGCTTGTGCGTATTCGAGTGATTTTGCGCTGCTGACCCAAGCAATGAATTGGGTGACGAGTGCAAAGAAGAGCAGGTAGAAGAGCCTCCATGCTGTGAGTGCCAATGAGATGAATAGCCAACCCAGTGCAATGAAAGTGTATGCAATTCCGTGAATGAAATTAGCGACTTTGAGAGCTGTGGTTTCGACTACTTCTTGGTTGAACGCGAAATCCCCAAATTCGTTCCATGCGCGTTGTTCAATTTTTCCAGTCTCGGCGTTGTAAACAACAACGCTTTCACGACCGATCCAAATTCCAGAACCATAGTCTTGCATGGCGCTGACAGTGAATGGGGTGACTGTGTCGATCACAATACTGACGGGCTCAGTGGCTCCATCTTGATCCTCAAACAGTTCGTTCAAAGGAATCACACGAGGTTCTGCTGGAGTGGCGGTGGCGACTCCATCTTGTACGGTGAAAACAAGATCAGCGGGATACCACAGGTTAACATCGGTGAGTTTGGCCTCAATCTCGGGCCAGAATTTAGAGAACATCACGGTTCCGATGATGGCGAAGATCAAAGTCGCGAAACTGGTCACGAGCAAGAGCTCGCCGGCAGCCGCCCAAAAGCTACGAGACTTTTGCATCTCGTAGACTTCAGGACCTTTGAATGATTTTAAAATTCGTTTGAAGAATCCAACTTTTTGGACTGCAGGTGCGGCCACAGTTGTTGATTTAGAACTGGTGGTTTTCTTGGGCGTTGCC
>CAZBZW010000006.1:23291-23554 GCA_964496535.1 uncultured Candidatus Peribacteria bacterium | reverse complement strand
TTTATTAGAAGGACTTTAATGGGTACTTTCATTGATTTTTATTGCTATCTGGAAGATTACGTTTCCTTGACGCTCTCTTCTTTTCTAGACCCTGAAGAAATTGAACAGCTGCATCCGATTCCTGCCGTCATTTTTACAGATTCAAACTTGGTTGCTCTTTGGGGTGATTTAAAAGCAACATATCCGGAATCGTATGCCTATATAAGAGCTCAGAAATTTGTACCTATTAACCGAAAAATAGAAAAGCTCCCCTTAGAAAGCCA
>CAZBZW010000006.1:14569-23281 GCA_964496535.1 uncultured Candidatus Peribacteria bacterium | reverse complement strand
GAAAATTTATTGTTTTTGCACAAACTCTTAGAAATGGTATTCATTCAAATTTCTTTTATCATGGTGAGGAGAAGTCTTTTAATATTCCTCAATATGGGTTAGATGTCCGATTTATAGATGGGAAATCTTTCAAGGAAATGACCATGGAAAATATGCTGAGCTGGTATAGCGTCATGTTCGATATTTTTCATAAGCTTAACTTAGCTAACTCTTCATATATCTTTGATAAAGCTTGGAGAAATGAATAGGTGTTTCTCAAGGGTACTAGGCCCCGAGTTGCCAGCCATTGACTTAAGTAAGTCAGTTTGTTTAAATTTGCTCATGCACAAGCAACGTTCTTCTGTCGTTTCTACAACAACTGTAACCCCATACATGGAGGTGCGGTAGTTTGTGCATAATTGGATCCACTTTTACCGCCCTCCCGAGGGCGTTTTTTTATGAAATTTTTAAGTCCAAAGCAAATCAGAATTCTTGCAGCTTATATCGGTTTCACCACGGGTTGGCCTGGATTGACATGCAAGTGCGGAGTGTTGAATCTTATTTCTTATAATAATCAATTTAAATATGAAAAACCTATCATTTGATCCTGAACTCATTGACCAAGCCCATGATTTTTGGCGCTGGCGAATTGATGCTAAATTAGCCGATCCCACTCAGCGTTATAGCCGTAAGGGCTTGATAAAAGAAATGCAGCGGCGTGGCATGAGTTTTATTCAGGCGATGGGAAAGGAAGTTCCTACCTCTCTCATGCATGAACTTGTGTTAGCCCATAGGATAGATCTTGGCCGGCTTTTTGATCCAACTAGTCCGGAACTCAGCGACTATGAAGCGGCTCGTTTCGGAAGTCTTGCCATTTCTTCATCTCACACTGTGGAAGCAACGGACGCAAGACATGTGGCAGCCTACAGATCAGAAGAATACACATCACTTTTGGATGCTGCAGATCGATTGAGCCTTGCACCTCACAGGCACTTTGTACGAGGAGAAATTTTAACAACCATGGGAAAGCATGAAATAGTGTCTAGGTTAGTTTCTTCCGGTCGAGATCCTTTGCCCTTTGACCTGAAGGCCATATCTCACGAAGCTATAGGCGCTTATCAAAAAGCTATTGCGGATGGAGTTGCCTTGTGCAGATGAGATTACAGGTTCTTACCTTAGATTGATCGACTTGCGCGAACCCGAGGTGCCTGCTTTCATTGATTGGGTGAAGCGCGTTGTCAACGAACAATTAACTCCTGATAAAGGCTCTCCTATAGGTGCAGTGGAAGGCTTATTTAGCAGGGATGTGTACACAGTAGAAGGGTTTGAACTTATGGAATGGCTGATTGAACATGGAGTGCCACTTGCAGGCCGCTCCTTCATCAATGGTTTCTGGGCTGAAGCAGCTTCTACTTTTCGCGATCGAAGGATCAGCTCTGATGAAATCAATGCCAATGCTAGACGTTTATTTGCACGAGCAAAAGAGCTCGATCCACGTATTGAAAGGGAGAATTATGATGAAGCCAGGGCTTGGGTTTTGAATTGATTTGTGTGTGGGCATGTAGAGGTCGCCGAAAGGCGACCTCTACAGTAAAATGAAATGGGTTTAGGGGCACTAGACCCGAGTTGGCCAGTCAATAAACAATATGAATCTGCCCTGGAATAAAATTCGCACTCCAATGATAGGCCTCGCACTGTGTGTGATCGCGCTATTCTTTGCTCTTTCATAATGGTCTGCACTGCAGAGAATTACTTCAGCTTCATCTCTCGTTGAGTCCAAGTCTTTTACAGAGAGACCTATTGGAGGTTATACCTACTTCAAGCTTTACCAAATTTCTCCAAAAATACTGTTAAGCACCTCATGCCCTCTTAGAATTTGTCCGTCTAAAGTCACAGTTACTAAAGGAAACAGGCCAAGTACTTTTTTATATTGAATCAACACATCACCCACCTCTGGCACCATGCTATGAAGCCCCTCTCTCAAACGGGCTTTTTCGAAAGGTATATGGATCAAATCTCGTATCAGTACAATCTCCTGATTCGTCCCCCTAGCAACTAGACGAAGAGTTAGCCCGCTCTTTTCTGCAGAACTTTTTTTCGGCCAGCCAACCTCAATAAAATAAGGATCTTTTTTAGGGTCAAAACGTAGTAATGCCATCTCTTAAATGAATTCAAAAAATATGCTAATAATTCTGTTGTAAAAAGTCAAACCTTGGCTTTAAGCCAAGGTTATTAAAGTTGATGTGGTCAAGTGGTCACCCCATACCTCTCCCTCATCCCTTCCACCGAGTCTTTGATGAGCTCTTTCAAAACCTCGACGTCGATGTCAGAGAGGCGCTTGATGTAGAGGCAAGAGCCGCCACTCACTTTGTGTTTTCCGATTTTTTCTAGAAGTTTTTTGCGGTCGCCAAACCCAGACATGATATAAAGCGTGATGTTTTGTTTGCGCGGAGAAAAGCCGGTGAGCGGCCAATCGCCCTCCTGTCTGCTGCGCTCCGATTTGTAATGGTACGAGCCGAAACCGATGATGCTCGCTCCCCACATGGCGGGTTTTTCGTGCGTGACATCGGCAAAGATTTTCAAAAGTTCCAGACTATCTTCGCGCTTTTGCGGATCTTCAACCGCATTCAAAAAATCAATCACACTCGCGTTGGTTTTTTGGGTTTTGAGTTCGGCCATACATGAATTGTAGTGAAAATTCAGGTTTTTGTCAGGACTTTTGTTTGTTAAAGTTCTCTCATGAATCCCAATAAAAACTCCGCCGTTGAATTCCTGCAAATGGTCATTGCTGGTGACATTGATGCCGCATACGAAAAATACGTGGACATGCAGGGCACGCATCACAATGTTCACACTCCTGCGGGTTTTGAGGCCTTGCGAACAGGAATGAAAGAGGCTCATCTGCAGTTTCCTCAGAAGCAATTCACCATTGAGCAAGTGTTGGGCGACGAAAACTTGGTGGCTGTTCATTCTCATTTGTTGCTCACAAAAGATGGCCCCGACCTTGCCGTGGTGCACTTATTTCGTTTCGACGAAGGCAAAATTGTGGAACTTTGGGATGTCGCGCAGGCAAACCCTGAAGTCTCTTGATTGAGTCGCACACAAAGAATCTCTATAATAAAACCAATCCTTAATTTCACCCCATGGAAGTCAATTACACCCTCGTCGTCATCGCCACCCTCGCACAATTCGTGTTGGGCGCTCTTTGGTACTCCCCGCTTCTTTTCGGAAAATGGTGGATGGAATTCATGGACTGCACCAAATTGTCACAAGAAGAACTGAAGAAAATGCAAAGCGCCATGGGGCCGTTTTATCTTTTGCAACTGTTTTTAACCTTATTCACCACAGTTTCATTCGCAAACTTGATGCCCTACATCAACACCTTCAGCATCTACCACATTGCATTCTGGATCTGGATCGGCTTCATCGCCCCCGTACAAATCGGAACCGTGATTTGGGGTAAAACAGAACAAAAATTCTGGCTCAGACAAATCTTCGTGATGGTCACCAACCAACTCGCAAGCCTCATGTTGGCCGCATGGATTCTGTCGATGTGATATGCTCTATTCATGAGCAACTCTTCCCTAGCACATCTTGAGCCCCACAATGACAACTCCGGCCAAAAGTTAAATTGGCTCAGAGCTGCTGTTTTGGGCGCCAACGACGGCATCGTTTCAACCGCATCCATTGTGGTGGGCGTGGCCGGAGCTTCGAATTCATCGAGCTTTATTTTAACGGCGGGCATTGCAGGATTGGTGGCCGGAGCCCTCTCGATGGGAGTGGGTGAATATGTTTCGGTCAGCACTCAGCGCGACACCGAAAAAGCCCTAATCGGAAAAGAAAAAGCGGAACTGATTGAAACCCCCGAACTCGAACTTGAAGAATTAGTGAACATTTATGCAAGAAAAGGTCTCTCGCCTCAAACGGCGCGCTTGGTGGCCGAAGAACTCACCGCTCACGATGCTTTTGCGGCGCATCTCGACGCCGAACTAGGAATCGACCCCAACAATCTCACAAACCCATGGCACGCTGCCGGAGCCTCAAGCCTGGCTTTCTTATGCGGAGCGATCGTCCCCATTTTAATGATCGTCATTCCACCGGCCTCCGTACGCATTCCAGTCACATTTTTGGGAGTCTTGATCGCGCTCACCATCACCGGAATTCTCAGTGCTCATTCCGGAGGAGCCAATAAAACAAAAGCCACCCTGCGCGTGGTCTTGGGTGGCATGCTTGCGATGGTTGTCACATTCGGAATCGGAAAACTATTTGGAGTCGCAGGAATATAAAACCCTCGTGATCAGATTTACTTTTTAGGCAATCGACCTGTTACCCAAACGTAAGGTCCCAAAATCAAGAAGGCCAATGCCAAAACAAGGCCTATTTTGGGCATGCTACCCACTTGAGTCCAACTGATATAATTACCCAAGGCGAAAGCCAAGCCCAGTACGGTCACGATAGCACCTCCAAGTCGTGCTCGTTTTTTGGCCTCAGGGGAATCGGGATTTTGAGCCAAACGTTGCTGTTCGGCATTTTGTTTTTCAAGTTCCTTTTTGAAATTTTCTAGAAAATTCATAGAATTTTGGTTAGATGGTGGATAAAAAATTCAGTAAGGCCGTTTCGACCGATAGACCCTCGATCTTCATTTTTTTGAATAAAGAGTGATTGAGGTAGCACTCCAGAATCGCTGGATGAATATAGCATTTTCGGCAGACCGCACGAGTATTTCCCAAACGTTCGGCCACGCATTCAATAGCGGCAATCACATTCTTTTTGCCCTGCGTTTCTGAATCGAAATCCTGAAAAGTACACAAAGATTCCGCCGCCAAAACTGATCCATGCCACGTTCGAAAATCTTTCGCCGTAAAATCTTCGCCGCTGATGGTTTTGAGGTACGAGTTCACATGCATCGAGTCCACTGCATGAATCTCGCCCTGTTCGTCTTTGTATTCAAAAAGTTCGTGGCCGGGCAATTCATGACAACGCTGAATGATTTTGGCCAAACGACGATCGTGCATTTTGATATCGTGCCAAACCCCGCTCTTGCCCTTGAAATGAAACTCAACCGTCGAGCCATGAATTTCGACGTGTTTATCACGCAGGGTTGTTAAGCCGTACGAGTGATTTTCTTGGGCGTACTCCTCATTTCCCACACGAATCAGTGTTTTTTCCATGACCTCAATCACCGTGGCGAGAATTTTTTCTTGAGGCAAACCTTCTCGCGCCAAATCTTTTTGAAGATGCTTTCGAATTTTAGGCAAAGCCTCGCCAAACTTGAGCATGCGATCGTATTTAGTCTCATCGCGCACCACGCGCCACTGAGGATGGTAACGGTATTGTTTGCGCCCTCGGCTATCCCGACCCGTCGCCTGCAAGTGGCCATTGGCGCGACTGCAAATCCAGACGTCGGCCCAAGCAGGCGGAATCACGAGCGAGTGAATGCGTTTGAGAATTTTTTCGTCATCAATAACCTTATTGTGAGCATCGATGTATTGAAATTTTCTGCCGATCTTTTTACGTCGAATTCCGGGCGCCTGATCGTCCACATAAACAAGGCCTGCTTCTTGAGCTGACTCTTCAGAATTCATTAGGCGTGGTTTTAAGCTGGCTCAAACGTTATATTATTTTCACACCCGCTTCAAACATTCAAAATGAATCTCATCACCCTTTTAAGATCATATCGTATCGGCCCTTTCGCTATTTTTGACTTTGCGATGTCATATATCGTGGTTTATCTCATCGCACCTTATTTGCAAAAAATTGGATTGAAGTTGTCACGAGCTCAAATGCTCTGGCTCACCCTTCCTGTCAGCATTTTGATTCATATTCTAGTGAAGCAAAACACCCCGCTCACTGAAATGTTTTTAGATCTTCATGGGGGTTACGCAGCCAAAATAGTCACCGTATTCATGATTGTGATGGCTTTTCGAAAAAAGCACTAAATCATGCGTGTGTCGTAAGCCCAATGGAGCAACGCTTGCCTCTGCTTCGGTCGACAGCCAAAATCACCTGGATCGCAATTTTTTTGAACCTGACTCAAATGACGACGAATGGCCTTCCATCGCTTGATTTGTCGAGAGTCCTCTTCTTCGATGCGTCGACCCAATGTATAGCGACAATACCACTGAAACCAACCTCGTGGATCCAATGGATAAATCCAACCTTTCTTGCGCCAAACTGAAAGAGGTTGAGAGGCGTTCACTCCAAAAAAATTGAGACTGGGGTCGTGCCTTGCATGACACAATTTCGCATTTTTAAACCAATCTGCCGGAAACTCATTTTGACAATCGGTCATATACTTTCCGCCAAACACGCCCAAGGCAAGCATTTCTTTAGGGCTCAAATCAGGAGTGAAATCAGCCCTAAAGTTTTTGCCTTCAGGTTCAGACAAAGTGTAAGTGTAATTTGTCTGCATCATGTCATGGACATGAACTTTATTGCTTGAAGCCATCGTCGAAGAAATCAGGGTCAAGGGTGCGATCAAAACAAGTGGTGCCTGCAGAGTGAGTCCAAGGCTCCGTTGAAGGGAGGGAAAGGTCACTGTTGGCAGGAATTTTTTGAGATTCCGCTGAAAAATCAGCGCACAATTTGAAGGTGAAATCTCCGGTCACTTCGTAGGCATACGCTTCGTTCGTCTCAGGATCCACCGGCACTTGGAAGTAATAAAGATCTCTCTGCAAATCACTAAGCTGAGTGGGCAATGCGCCTTTTTCGCGCCAGTAATTGGTGATCTCCATTTCAATATTCGACAGGTTATACACTCGTTGCTCGTCGAATCGCACCGCACGTTGATGGCCCGGAGTTCCCGCCAATGCAAACCCAACACCCAGCGTCGCGATTAAGAAAACTGAGCTCACTCCCGCCAAAATTCGGGCATTTTTAGAGGAAATGCCTTTTTCGCTCAAATCCCACAAAAAGTAGGCGAATGTCATCAGGCTCACAATCAAAACCGTCAAAAGCCTTAAGAAGAACGGCAGGGTCAATTCGCCGCTATAAAAGCCGTTCACAAACTGCACCAAGTCGACCACCATCGCGATGCCGGCTAAAAACAAAGTGAGATAAATGAGCCAACGTCGAATGGCGATATTGCGGTCATCAGGATCAGCCCTGAGTGCCTTTCGGACGAACCAGCACGTCAACAAGAACACAGGGAACGAAACGATGAGTGTTGAGGAAGCCGAACGAATCACGTCGTAATAACCGGTATAGCCAAGCAGCTGATCAGGGAAAAGTAGGTCAATATACTGCACGGCCAAGCTCACAAAACTGATAACAGCCGTGTAATACATGGCCATCATCATGAGATGCAAAAACACTTGGTACGGCGTGGACTTGGGATGAGAGTTTTGCATGGATGAAGGTTATAGATTGATAGTAGCACCTTACTCCAAATAGCCCTTCAGTGTTTTCACCGATTTTTCAAGCATCTTGAGCTCCATTTCATTGAGAGGTACCCGAATGATTTCTGAAGCTCCGTCACTGTCTAAAACGCAAGGCACGCTCAAAGCCACGTCGCTATGACCATAGTAATCTTTTAAATTCACCGAAAGAGGCATCACCATTCTGGAATGCTGGAAGATATGAGTCATGATTTCTTTCACCACCGTTCCAATTGAATAGCAGGTGTAGCCCATGTCATGAATGATTCGATACGCGGCCGTTTTCGTTTCTTCGAAACACTGCTCCGCAATTGCGGGAGTGAATTCCTCAAAATCACTCAAAGGTTTTCCGGCCACATTCGCGGAGCTGAACACCGGAAACGAGCTGTCTCCGTGCTCGCCCAATACGTAAGCCTGAATACTTTTGGGGTTGAGGCACAATTTTTCACCGATATGAAAACGGAAACGAGCGGTATCGAGCAAAGTGCCCGTTCCAAAAACACGGTTTTCAGGAAATCCAGAAAGTTTGAGTGCTTCGTAAGTGAGCACGTCCACCGGATTCGTGACAATAAGCAAAATGCTTTCAGGTGCCACCTTCGCTAGAGTCGGGATGATTTCTTGAAAAATTTTTCGATTCTTGTCGATCAGCTGAAGTCGAGTCTCCCCTTCTTGTTGGCGAGCTCCGGCCGTGACCACAATCAATTGTGAATTTCGGCACGCTTCAAGATCGTCGCTACTGATGATTTTAGTATAAGGAACAAAAGGCAAAGAATGTTCGAAGTCCAAAAGCAGGCCATGGGCTTTATTGGGGTCGCGATCAATGAGCGCAATCTCAGAAGGAGTGCCATCCATGAGCATGGCATACGCGGCGGTTGCCCCCACGTTTCCACAACCAACGATTGAAACTTTAAATTGGCTTTTGAAAGCGGAATGAACCTTACAAGTCTTCATAAGAGTGGAAACAAGATGTATTGATTATAGTCCTTTGTATGCACGCAACAAAGCAGACAAAACTCAAAAAAATGTCATGATTTTATCATTAACACTTGGAGTTTAAGATGTTTAGATTCAGCCATACTCAAACTTTGAATTTTGGCAACAATGACGCAAAATACCACTTCATTCATTCAGGACCTCCTCAAACCTCTTTCCGAAAAAGAACGTGAAATCTTAGAGCTTCGTTTTGCGTTGGCGGGTGGAGAAAAGGAGACACTGGAGTCGATCGGAAAAAACTTTGGACTCACTCGCGAACGCGTGCGTCAAATTGAAAAAAACGCAATTCGAAAAATTGGCGGCATGCTCATTCAAAGTCCTTTTGGAGCCATGGCCGACACCGCCCTCGAACGGCTCAAGTCCG